>JAEWKX010000406.1 GCA_023393575.1 Pseudomonadota bacterium | reverse complement strand
CCACCGGTACGTCGTATTTCTTGCAGAGCGGCAGGATCGCCTCGAGCTTCTCCTCCTCGCCGGTCACCGAGTTGACGAGCGGTCGGCCGCGGGCGACCTTCAGCGCCGCCTCGATCGCCGCCGTGACGGAACTGTCGATCGACAGCGGCACATCGACGAGGTCCTGCACGATCTGCAACGTCTGGACGAGGAGCGGCGGCTCGGTCTCGTTCGGATTGACCGCCGTCACGCCGGCGTTGACGTCGAGCATGGTGGCGCCGGCGGCGACCTGGTCCAGCGCGTCCCGGACGACCGTGTCGAAATTGCCCTCCACCATCTCGGCGGCGAGCTTCTTGCGGCCGGTCGGGTTGATGCGCTCGCCGATGACGCAGAAGGGCTGGTCGAAGCCGATGGCGATTTCTCTGGATGCGGATGCGACGATGGTGCGGGTCATTCGGGTCTCCGGCGCCGGGAAGGCGGGTTGTCGGTAGCTGGGTGAGCCGGGCGGGAGCCTGGCGATCTCATCAATGGGGCTTATGGGCGGCGCGGTCGGCGAGTTGCTGCTGGTGTTCCTCCTTGCCGCTACCGATTTCGGTGAGGCGCTCGACCACGGCCCGGTCGCCCGGATTGGCTTCGCGCGTCCACGGCCGACGACCTTTGAGGACGCCGGATTCGTGCACGATTTCGGCCACGTATTCCTCCTGCCGGTAGGCCATGACATGGATGCCGGCGACGCCCCCGATCTCCTTCACCTCGTTGATGATGTCGATGCAGAGCTGCTTGCCTTCCCGCTTCTGGTCGTCAGCACCTTCGAGGCGCGCGATGACGCTGTCCGGAATGTGGATGCCCGGCACGTTGGAACGGATCCAGCGGGCGGTCTTGGCGGAAGCCAGCGGGCCGACGCCGACCAGGATGAAGCACTTCTCGTGCAGGCCGAGATCGCGGACCTTCGCCATGTAGTCGCGGAACATCGGCACGTCGAAGCAGTACTGGCTCTGCACGAACTGCGCGCCGGCAGCGATCTTCTTCGCCAGCCGGTAGGGCCGGAAGTCGTAGGGCGGCGCGAAGGGGTTGATCGCCGCGCCCAGGAAGACCTGCGGCGGCGCCGTGAGCTTGCGGCCGGACAGGAACTTTCCCTCGTCGCGCATGGTGCGGACTGTCGACAGGAGCGACATGCAGTCGAGGTCGAAGACCGGCTTGGCGCCCGGCTGGTCTCCGGCCTGCACGCCGTCGCCGGTCAGGCATAAAATGTTCTGCACGCCCATGGCGGACGCGCCGAGCACATCGCCCTGGATGGCGATGCGGTTCCTGTCGCGGCAGGCGATCTGCATGATCGGGGCATAACCCATGCGCGTCAGCAGAGCGCAGATGCCGACCGAGGACATATGGCAATTGGCGCCGGAGGCATCCACCGCGTTGATCCCGTCCACCCAGCCGTCGAACACCGCTGCCCGATCGTAGACGTCCTGCGGGTCGGCGCTGTCTGGAGGATTGAGCTCGGCGGTCACGGCGAACTCGCCGCGTCGCAACACCCGTTCCAGCCTGCCGCGGGAAAAATGGCCAGGCAGTCGATCGAGGGGCGCACCCGGATCGTCCGGGTCGATGTCGGTGCTCATGCCCTGCCGTCCCCGCCCGCTTGCCTCTGGGCCGCCGCCTCGGCGGTCACGCGCAGCCAGGAAGAGGTTTCCCGCAGCGACTGGTTGACCGGATTCTGCACCGCCATGATCGTATCGCCCTTCACCATGTTGCGCGAGCCTTCCCAGGCCTTGACCCAGACGCAGGGCATGTCCGGCTCCACCTCGCAGTTACCGTTGGCCCGGACGCCGCCGCAGGGGCCGTTGCGCAACTGCTTCGGACAGTTCATCGGACAGGACATGCCCGTCGACGACAGGATGCACTGGCCGCACATGCGACAGTCGAAGAGCAGGCCCTTCACGCGCTTCTCGACGAAGGTGACCGGCGCTTCGGCCCGGCGGTAGCCGACCGCCTTCCATACGGGGTGGAGGAGAAGGAAGCCCCGGGCGAAATGGGCGTAGAACCATTCGAGCAGGCGCGAATGGCGCACCGACCAGAGCCGGATGGAATAGCGGCGCTGAAGGCGGCGGTTGGGGGAGACGTCGTTCGGCACGTAGGCGCCGGTCGCCGCCTTCCTTGCCGCTCCCGCATTGCCGGTGGCGAGCTTGACGTCAGCCATTCTCGCGTCCTCCGTTCCGGACGAGGCAGACGAGGCGTTCCTTGCCGTAGGCCGCTTCCAGTTCGGCGGCGGCCCTGTCGGCTTCCGTCTCCAGATCGTCGGAGACCGGTACGGGATCGGCCTTGCGCCATTCGGCGAGGTAGTCGTCGGTCTCCGCGGCACCGGAGCGCATCGCGCACATGTCGATCGCCTCCGTGAAGCGCAGCGAAAGCTCCCGCTTGGCCGTCTTGCGTCCCTGCCTGATGATCACCTGCGCCGGAATGTCCCGCCAGTAGACGACGATGCGATCGGCCATGCACTGCTCCCGTTTTCCAGCAGCATGCACGGCGGACTTGACGGGGACTGCGCTTGCCACGACGCCGCGGACAGCAAAAAGCGACGTGGCTCACGAGGCCGCGGCGGCGAGGTCAGAGCGAACGCAATGCGGGGGCCAGATCGCCGTAGCCCGTGAAGCGGTACTCGTAGGCGAGGCCGAGGAAATCGGCCGCTGCCCTGGCCTTCTCCTGGAGGGCCTCGTCCTCCTCCTGGCTGAGATAGACGAGCTTCCGGTAATTGCCGAAATACATCTCCTTCAGCTCAGGGTGCCGGTCGAGCCCGAGCGGCTCGATGACGAAGGCCGTGAACTGGCGCGCGAGGAAATCGGTCAGGAAGAAGCTCAGAAGATCGTCCTCCGCCTTCGCATCGAAAACGGCATTGCCGGAAAAGAAGGAATAACAATGCGGTCCCTCGATGCGGGCGATGCCTTCCCGTTCGCAAAGGCGGTCGATCTCCCCGCCCGTACCGCAGTCGGCATAGGCGAAGAAGATCTTTTCAAAGCCGGCGGCCCGGGCTTCGGCCGCCGCCTGCTGCAGGCCCGGAACGATCTTCTGCGGATAGGCATGCCAGATCGCGGGCAGGCACCGGATATCGACATGGCCGAGTCCATGCTGCGTGCAGAGGGTTAGAATTTCGCGCGCAAGCGCCCCGCACGCGATCACGTGAACCTTTTCGCGATTAAGGCGTTCCTGTGGCGGAAGGTCATTTCCCGCCTTTTTTCGATCGACAACCATCGGAGTACTCTATCATGACAGCAAGGAAAGTTACGGTCATCGCAGCCCTCTTCGTGACGGCAGCAGCGCTCAGCTCCTGCGGCAACACCATCCGCGGCATGGGCCAGGACACGGCGAACGCAGTGGACGCTACCCAGGATGCCGGCCGCACCGTGGATCGTGCCGCGCGCTGACAGGGCCAACGTAAAAGCCGGCTTCCCGCGGGCTTTTACGATGAACGCGCTGCGAGCGAGTTGTGCCTGCGGCGGATGAAGTCCTTGGCGGTCTCGACCGCCACCGCCGCATCGCGGCAATAGGCGTCGGCACCCACCGCCCGGCCGAACTCCTCGTTCAACGGCGCGCCACCGACGAGAACGATGTAGTCCTCGCGGATCCCCTTTTCCTTGAGCGTGTCGATCACGACCTTCATGTAGGGCATGGTAGTGGTCAGGAGGGCGGACATGCCGAGGATGTCGGGCTTTTCCCGCTCGATCGCCTCCAGATAGTTTTCCACCGGATTGTTGATGCCAAGGTCGACGACATCGAAGCCGGCGCCTTCCATCATCATGCCGACGAGGTTCTTGCCGATATCGTGGATGTCGCCCTTGACGGTGCCGATCACCATCTTGCCGAGCTTCGGAGCGCCGGTCTCGACCAAGAGCGGGCGCAGGATGTTCATGCCGGCCTTCATCGCATTGGCTGCCAGCAGCACTTCCGGCACGAAGAGGATGCCGTCGCGGAAGTCGATGCCGACGATGCGCATGCCTTCGACCAGCGCTTGGGTCAGGATGTCGTAAGGCGTCCAGCCGCGCTCGAGGAGGATGTTGGTCGCTTCCTCGATCTCTTCCTTCATTCCGTCGTATAGGTCGTCGTGCATCTGCTGCACGAGTTCCTCGTCGGAAAGCTCCGAAAGGATGATTTCGTCGTCGGACATGGACTGCTTCCCTTGAGGTTCGAGTGCCAATGA
>JAEWKX010000205.1 GCA_023393575.1 Pseudomonadota bacterium | reverse complement strand
CTGCTGCGCTACGACAGCGTGCACGGCAAGTTCCCGGCGGACGTGCGGGTGGAAGGCGACTCAATCGTCGTCGGCGGCGGCAAGCCGATCAAGGTGACCGCGCTGCGGGATCCGAAGGAACTGCCTTGGGCCGACGTCGACGTCGCCATGGAATGCACCGGCATCTTCACCTCCAAGGAGAAGGCATCGCTGCACCTGTCCAACGGCTCCAAGCGCGTCCTCGTCTCGGCCCCTGCCGACGGCGCCGACAAGACGATCGTCTACGGGGTCAACCACAACACGCTGACCAGGGACGACCTCGTCGTCTCCAACGCGTCGTGCACGACCAACTGCCTGGCGCCGGTCGCCTACGTGCTGCACAAGACCTTCGGCATCGAGAAGGGCTACATGACGACCGTGCATTCCTACACGGGCGACCAGCCGACCCTCGATACCATGCACAAGGACCTTTACCGCGCCCGTGCTGCCGCGCTGTCGATGATCCCGACCTCGACCGGCGCCGCCAAGGCCGTCGGCCTGGTGCTTCCCGAGCTGAAGGGCAAGCTCGACGGCTCGGCGATCCGCGTGCCGACCCCGAACGTCTCGGTCGTCGACCTGAAGTTCATCCCGTCGCGCAACGTCACCACGGAAGAGGTCAACGAGGCGATCAAGGCTGCCGCCGAAGGCGAGTTGAAGGGCATTCTCGACTACGTCACCGGGCCGCTCGTCTCGATCGACTTCAACCACGATCCGCATTCTTCGAACTTCGCTGCCGACCAGACCAAGGTGCTCGAGGGCAATCTCGTGCGTATCCTCACCTGGTACGACAACGAATGGGGCTTTTCCAACCGCATGGCCGATACCGCGGTTGCCATCAGCAAGCTGCTCTAAGTCTTTCAGGAGCAACAGGATCGAACGGCGGGCCGGATTTTCCGGGCCGCCGTTTTCTTTTCCGCCCTGCCCTTCTGTTGCCGAATTTGTTCCCGCCTTATCTAGGTCCGCATGATTCTTCCGCTCCCCGCGGAAATCCAGGACAAGATGAGGCCCGGCGGCTCCCGTGCATCGCCCCCGATACGGCGTGGACGCGTGCCGACCTGTCGAAGGGAAGAGAACCGGAATGGTGGAGGCCTTCTATATTTTCCTGCTGGTCGCCACGATCCTCGTGCTGGCGGCAGCCTTCTCCAGCCTGATCGCCTTCCGCTTCGGCGCGCCACTGCTGCTCGTCTTTCTCTCGATCGGCCTCGCCGCCGGCGTCGACGGCTTGGGGATCGCCTTCGACAATTTCGCTCTCGCCTACATGCTGGGTTCTCTGGCCCTTGCGGTCATCCTCTTCGACTCGGGCTTCGGGACGTCGATCTATTCCTTTCGCGTAGCCGCCTGGCCATCCCTCACACTGGCGTCCGCGGGAGTGCTCCTGACGGCCTCCATCTTCGCCGTCGCCGCCATGCTGTTCCTCGGCTTCTCGTGGCTGGAAGGCCTTCTCCTCGGTTCCATCGTGGGTTCCACCGATGCCGCAGCGGTCTTCTTCCTGCTCCGCATCGGCGGAATCAACATCCGTGACCACGTCCGCTCGACCCAGGAGGTCGAGTCGGGGACCAACGACCCGATGGCGATCTTCCTGACCATCGCCCTCGTCGAGGTGCTGGCGAGCGGCGAGGGTTTTGCGGGACTTGATGCCGATTTCCTGATGCTCTTCGTAAAGCAGATGTCCTTCGGGATTCTCTTCGGCTTCCTGGGCGGCATGATGATCGTGTGGACCCTCAACCGGTTCACCTCCGCCCGGAGCCTGGCGCCCATCTTCGCACTGGCGCTCGCACTTCTGGTCTTCTCCTTCACGGGAGCGGTTGGGGGCAGCGGTTTCCTCGCGGTTTACGTCGCGGGGATCTACGCTGGCAACCGCAGGATGTTTGCGCGCGAATCTATCGCCCGCTTCCACGAGGGCCTGACATGGCTTGCCCAGATCATCATGTTCCTCGTCTTCGGGCTGCTTGCGACGCCGTCGCAGTTTCCGTCCATCCTTCTGCCCGCGGTGGCGCTGGCCCTTTTCCTCGTCTTCATCGCCCGGCCGCTGGCCGTATGGCTGAGCCTGATGCCTTTCCAGTTCACGCAGCAGGAAACGGGTTTCGTGGCCTGGGTCGGCCTTCGGGGGGCCGTCTCCGTCCTCCTGGCCATCATGCCGCTCATCGGAGGGCTCGAAAACGGCCTGCTGTTCTTCAACACCGCCTTTATCATCGTGATGGTGTCGCTCCTGCTTCAAGGCTGGACGATCAAGCCTGTGGCGGAGAAGCTCGGATTGATCGTCCCGCCCCGGATGGGCGAGATCGACAAGATTGCACTCGACCTGCCCGGCAAATCCACCCACGAGCTCGTCTCGTACCGCGTCATGAAGGACAGTCCGGTCTTGCGGGGCGAGCGCATCCCGCGATGGGCGATGCCGTCGCTCGTGATTCGGGACGGCAAGAGCATGCGCTACCAGTATGCCGGGCGCTTGCAGGAGGGCGACCAGATATACCTTTTCGTAACCCCGACATATATGAGGCTGCTCGACCGCCTGTTCGCAAGCCGCATTCCCGTGGAAGCAGACGACGAGGACTTCTTCGGGATCTTCACCGTCTCCCCGTCGCGTCCCGCTGCGGAACTGGACGCGGCCTATGGACCGGGGCTGCTCTCGTCGGCCGAGAGGGCCATGACCATCGCCGAGCTGGTCAGACATCGGTCGGGCGGCAAGGCGGAATATGCCGATCGGGTCCGTTTCGGCTCCGTCGTATTGATCGTCCGCGATCTCGACGATCAGGACGCCGTTCGCAGCATCGGGATCTCGCTGGAGCCGGTCGAGCCGGCGACGGATCTGCCGATCTTCATCAATATGCGCGAGATCGCCCACCGCGTGCGCGATCGCCTGCGGCACTATCGCGGCAAGCCGGTAAAGCCGGGCGGAGTGGAAGCGCGAAGCACCGAATAGGTTCGGCGGGCCGGGGCCAACCGCGCCTTGCGCGGAGCATCAGGAATAGTATGGTCCCCCACGATCATGTTCCGACGAGGATTCATCCGATGCCTGCTTTCAAGACTCTTGACGACCTCACCGATATCGCCGGGAAGCGCGTGCTCCTGCGCGTCGATCTGAACGTGCCCGTGGCTGATGGCAAGGTAACGGATGCGACCCGTATCGAACGCGTCGCGCCGACCATCACCGAACTTTCGGACAAGGGCGCGAAAGTGATCCTGCTGGCCCATTTCGGCCGTCCGAAAGGGGCTGTGGTGCCGGATATGTCGTTGTCGGCGATCGCATCGGCCGTCGAGCAGGTGCTGGACCATGCGGTCATGTTCGCCTCCGACTGCATCGGTACGCGCGCCGAGGAGGCGATCGCCCGCATGCGGGACGGCGATATCCTGCTTCTGGAAAATACGCGCTTCCACAAGGGCGAGGAAAAGAACGATCCGGATTTCACCACGGCACTGGCGAAGAACGGCGACATCTACGTCAACGATGCCTTTTCCGCGGCACATCGTGCGCACGCATCGACAGAGGGGCTCGCCCATCACCTGCCTTCCTATGCAGGCCGCACGATGCAGGCGGAACTGGAGGCTCTGGAAAAGGGCCTCGGCAACCCTGCCCGTCCGGTCGTCGCCATCGTCGGCGGTGCCAAGGTCTCCACCAAGATCGACCTGCTGATGAACCTCGTGAAGAAGGTGGATGCGCTGGTGATCGGCGGCGGCATGGCGAATACCTTCGTAGCGGCTCGCGGCATCTCCGTCGGAAAGTCGCTATGCGAGCATGATCTCGCGGAGACGGCGAAGAACATCATGGTCGAGGCCGAGGCATCCGGCTGCACGATCGTGCTTCCCGTCGACGGTGTCGTCGCCCGCGAATTCAAGGCAGGGGCCGACAGCGAGGTCGTGGGCATCGATGCGATCCCGGCGGACACGATGATGCTCGATGTCGGGCCGAGGTCGATCGAGAAGGTGAACGAGTGGATCTCCAAGGCCCAGACGCTGGTCTGGAACGGCCCGCTCGGTGCGTTCGAGATCCCGCCGTTCGACGCCGCGACCGTTGCTGCGGCGAAGCATGCGGCGGAGCGGACACGCGCCGGCAGGCTGGTGTCGATCGCCGGCGGCGGAGACACCGTTGCTGCTCTCAACCATGCCGGCGTCGCGGACGATTTTACCTACATCTCCACCGCCGGCGGCGCTTTCCTCGAATGGATGGAAGGCAAGGAACTGCCCGGCGTGGCCGTCCTGGCAAGGTAACGAGGAACCTGAAAGGCGCGTGAGGTAGGAGTCTCCGCGCCTTCGTCAACAGCCTTTAAATTATTTAGATGTTTTAAACGATTGAAAGCATTTCAATCGTTTCAGTCATTTAGCCGCGGATTTACTTCTGCCCTACATCTGTTATCGGCCATTCAAGCCTTGCGGGACATGAACGAACAGGTGAGCGCATATCGCGCCATTTTAGGGATAGGAGTAAGATATGGTGGACGCGAAGATGTTGAACAAGATCAGCTCAGCGCCCGGTTTCATCGCGGCGCTGGATCAAAGCGGCGGTTCGACACCTAAAGCGTTGGGTCTCTACGGCATCTCCGAATCCGAGTACCAGGGCGACGAGGAGATGTTCCGCCTGATGCATGCCATGCGCGTCCGCATCATGAGCGCGCCGGCGTTTACGGGCGACAAGGTCGTCGGCGCTATCCTGTTCGAGCGGACCATGGACGGCGATGTGGATGGTCAGGCTGTTCCGTCCTATCTCTGGGAAAAGCGCGGCGTCGTGCCCTTTCTCAAGGTCGACAAGGGTCTCGATGCTGAGGAGAACGGCGTCCAGATGATGAAGCCTATGCCGGAACTGGATGCTCTTCTGGTCCGCGGCCGGGATAAGGGTATATTCGGAACCAAGATGCGCTCGGTGATCGGCCACGCCGACAGGGCGGGGATTGCCGCCGTCGTGCAGCAGCAGTTCGAGGTGGCGCGGCAGATCATCGGCCACGGCCTCGTGCCGATCGTGGAGCCTGAAGTCTCCATCAAGAGCCCGACAAAGGGTGAAGCCGAAGCCATTCTTCGGGACGAGATCGCCGGGCAGCTCGACAAGCTTCCGGAAGGCGAAGCCGTCATGCTGAAATTGACGATCCCGACCGTCTCCGATTTCTACGCGCCCTTGGTCGCCCACAAGTCGGTCGTTCGCGTTGTCGCCCTTTCCGGGGGTTACAGCACCGCAGACGCCTGCGAAAAGCTCAGCCACAACCGTGGCATGATCGCAAGCTTCTCGCGCGCACTGACGGAAAAGCTGCGCGTCACGATGAGCGATGCCGAGTTCAACGCGAGCCTGGCCGAAACGATAGATCAGATCTACGCCGCAAGCGTCGACAAGGCCTGACGCGGATTGAGGGCCTGCGGCCGGAAGACGAAGACGTCGCCGCCGGCCAGGGACATTTTGTCCCCGTCATCCAAAGCCGCTCCGGCAACGGGGCGGCTTTGTCGTTCCGGATATCCTCAGGAAAAATCCCTGATCAGCAGCGTCACCGACCAGATGACGATGGCCGCCACGGCGACCTTCCAGAAATCCGCCCTGCGCTTCAAGCCCGGCAGGCCGAGCGGCCGGATGATGTGCACCAGCATCGCCAGGACAAGAAGCAGGCCGATTGCCTTGGACATGACTTTCTCCGCGGATCCAGGTCCGTCACAGGCTGGACATCTTTGCCCGCCACCAGTTGCATCGCGCCGAATCGGATAAGGCCGGCGCGTTTCTGACCGCCCGTTAATCCTCGATTGACGGTAGACGCAACATATAATCCAGTGTCCTCTCCAAAGGCACTCCTGCTGGACGGAAGAAGCTGAAGAACAATGCGACGTAACCTCCTCCCGATCCTGGCGCTCCTGACCAGTACGCTCTTCCTGTTTCTCGGCAACGGGTTGCAGGGCCTCCTCTTGCCGGTGAGGGGCTCGCTGGAAGGTTATTCGAACGAGATCCTCGGTCTGATCGGCACGACCTGGGCCACTGGCTTCGTCGTCGGCTGCTTCGTTGCACCGAACCTGGTGCGTCGCATCGGCCATGTCCGGGCCTTTGCAGGCTTCGGCGCCCTCATCTGCCTCAACGTCCTGCTGACCGGCATACTGGTGGACCAGACAGCCTGGCTGATCCTGCGTGCCGTAACCGGCTTCTGTACCGCCGGCACGTCGATGATCATCGAAAGCTGGCTGAACGAACGCGCCACCAACGAGAGCCGCGGGGCGATCTTCTCGTTCTATATCTCCATCACCCTGTTCGGCGTCGTCGGCGGCCAGATGATGGTGCCGTTCGCCGACATTTCGACCCCCGTCCTGTTCATGATCTGCGGCATCCTCTATTGCCTGGCGATCATCCCGACCGCCGTCTCCAAGGCAGCATCTCCGCAGCCGCTGAAGCGGGTACGGCTGGACCTGCGGGCCCTCTACCGCAATTCGCCCGTCTCCTTCGTCGCCATCCTGCTGGTCGGGACGGCGAACGGCGCCTACGGCACGCTGGCGGCCGTCTTCGGCGCCCGCGCCGGTCTCGACGAGGCGACGATCGCCGTCATGGTGTCGATCACCATCTTCGCCGGCGCGATCGCGCAGTTCCCCGCGGGGCGTTTGTCCGACCGCATGGACCGCCGCTTCGTGCTCGCCACTCTCTCCGGCCTCGCCGCCGCCGCGGGACTGGCCCTCGTCCTCTTCCAGCCCCACAACGTCTACGCGATCATCATTCTCGTCGCCACCTACGGCGCGGCGGCGAACGCGCTCTATCCGATCGCCGTGGCACACGCCAACGACCATGCGTCATCGGAGGATTTCGTGAAGGTGTCGGGTGGCCTCCTGCTGCTCTTCGGGATCGGCACCATCATCGGGCCGACGCTCGGCGGCCCCGTCATGACCTGGCTCGGGCCGCACGCGCTCTTCGCCGTGACGGCGCTCTCCCACATCATGGTCACCGCCTATGCCATCTTCCGCAGCCGCAGGCGGGCGCCGGTCCCTCCCGAGGATCGCGACAGCTATGCCGGCTCGCCCGCTCTCGCTCCCTCCTTGACGACGCCCGAGAGCCTGCTGCTTAATCCGCGGGCGTCCACCGAAGGCGCCGCCGACCAGGCACAGGAGAGCCCGTCGCCATGACCTTCTTCGATGAAGCTCGGCCAAGGAAGCCAGCTTCCCACGAGATCGGGAGCGATCTCAGCGCCCTTTCGGTGGAGGACCTTGCCGAGCGGATCGCATTTCTGCAGGTCGAGATCCGGCGCCTGGAGGAGGAAAAGCAGAAGAAGGCGGCCGGACGTCGTGCTGCCGATGGTCTCTTCAAATCCTAAAGTCACTAATCGGGAATTTAAAGTAAATCATTTCTGCTTTTAACCGGCTGTTAATCATTAACGTAGATGATGATCGACATCCGGGCTTCCTGGATTCAGCCGATTTCACCACGTGGCGAATAGGTCTGACTTTCTCCCTGTTTTACCTTGAGAGCCGCGTCTGCGGCTCTTCTTTTTCCCCTGCGCTTTCAAAGATGTGGGTATTAACCCTTCCTTAAGAAACGGCTTGCGGATTCCGGCTATAAACCCCATCTTAACTTCAGCAAGAGGCGCCTCGGAACTTTCTTCTTCCGTGGTCATTGCCTGTATTGTGATGCGTTAGCAGGATGATCGTCATGTCGGAACACGGACTGAACACCGTAAATTTTGCGGGTCGCGCTGCAGCCTCATCGCAGTTCAAGGCGCTCTACGCCGAAGGCATGGCACTCGTTGAGGAGACGGCGAGCTATCTCGACGGTCCGGGCCGCGCCGCCTCCAAGGTACTGCCGCGCCTGGCATCCGTCCTCTACGCCGCCGAATCCATGCGCCTGACGACCCGGCTGATGCAGATGGCCTCCTGGCTGTTGCTGCAACGGG
>JAEWKX010000150.1 GCA_023393575.1 Pseudomonadota bacterium | reverse complement strand
CGGCGAGATGGGGCGGATGACGAGCTGGCGCGACCGCATCGACCGTACCACCAACTGGGCGATCACCGTGGTGGCGGCGCTCTTGTCCGTATCGCTGTCGACGCCGACGGCGCACCACAGCGTGGTTCTGTTCGCCATGCTGCTCGTGTCGCTGCTGCTGCTGATCGAGGCACGCCGCTACCGGTTCTTCGACGTCTACCGTGCGCGGGTGAGGAAACTTGAGCGGCACTACTTCGCCCAGGCGCTCTTTCCGCAGGCGGACCTGAAGCCCGACTGGGCGGAGGCGATCGCCAGGAGCCTGCGGACACCGTGCTTCCTGATCAGCTACCGCGACGCGTTGTTCCGGCGCATCCGGCGGAACTATTCCTGGATGTATCTCATCCTGCTTCTGGCCTGGGGCCTGAAGATCTCGACGCCGAAGCTCCTGCCGGACGAGACGGAGGCGGAGCTGGTGTTTTCATGGCGCGAGGCCGTGCAGAACGCGGCCCTTGGCCCACTGCCGGGATGGAGCGTACTCGTCGTCGTGGCTCTTTTCTACGGCTTCATCTTCTACGCCTCGCTTCACCAGGCTTCCGACGACGGAGAACTGGCACACGGCGAGGTGCATGTGTAAGGCGCCGCCTTCAATGCAGGATGAATTCGCCCTGAAGCGCCCGCCATTCGCTGGCGGTGATCATCTTGCGGTGAACGTAACGGACCGAGTGCAGCGGTCCGTCGAGTTTTTCCTGCCAGAACTTCAGGAAGCCCTTCATCTCCGGGAAGTCGGGCGCCAGGTCGTAGTTCTGCCAGACATAGCTCTGCAGCAGTGCCGGGTGGTCCGGCATGCGGTAGAAGATCTGGGCCGTCGTCAGGCCGTAGCCCTTCAGCATCAGTTCCATTTCCGCGTTCATGTTCGTTCCCGCCTATCGTTGGCGACGCAGTCGCGTCATCCACAGGAGAACATCGCGCGGTTAACGAATTCTTTGCGGTTGCGGCCCTAGAAGCTTTGCCCCTCAGCGCTTCAGGTGGCGCGTGAGGCGTGCCTCCAGCCAGGCCCAGACATGGCGCAGCGTCTCGACGATGGCGAGATAGAAGATCGCCGCCCAGAGATAGGTCTGGTAGTCGAAGGTGCGCGAGAAGGCGTAACGGGTCTCGCCCATCAGGTCGTAGACGGTGACGATGGCCACGACCGCCGAACCCTTGATCAAGAGGATGATCTCGTTGCCGTAGGGCCTGAGCGCGACGATCAGCGCCTGCGGCAGGATGATCTTGCGGAAGGCGACGCTCTTCGACAGACCGAGTGCCGCAGCGCCCTCGTGCTGCCCGCGCGGCACGCTCTCGATGGCGCCACGCAGGATCTCCGCCTGATAGGCGGCGGTGTTGAGGGTCAGTGAAAGGAGGCCGCAGTACCAGGCTTCCCGGAAGAACCACCACAGGCCGACCGACTGCAGTTCAGGGCGGAAGCTGCCGAGGCCATAGTAGATCAGGAAAAGCTGGGCGAGGAGAGGCGTGCCGCGGAACACGTAGACATAGGCGTAGGCGATGCCGCTGAGAATGCGGTTCGTGGACATGCGTGCGAAGGCGAGGGGCAGCGAAAGGACGGCCCCCAGCACCACGGCCATCCCTACGAGCGACACGGTAATCCAGAGACCGGAGAGGTAGCGGGGGCCATAGCGTTCGAACTTGGCGACGTCCCAGCCACCGATCACCAGAAGGAGAATGGCGACCGCAAGCGCCCCCCACAGGGCAAGGATGAGAAGGCCCGTGACGCGGGCGGCGTCGAGCGGCTTCCGTGCCATCCTGGGCGCCGGACGCGGGGCGATCAGGTCGCGCGCATAGGTCATCGGCGAACCTCCCCGCGGCGCGACCAGCGCTCGATGAAACTCAGGCCCACGGAAGAGAGGATGGCGAGCGCGAGATACAGGAGGCAGGCCAGGAAATAGAAGAAGAAGGCCTCCTTGCTGACGCGGGCGGCGACACTTGTCTGGCGGACGATGTCGGCCAGCCCGATGATCGAGACATAGGACGTGTCCTTGAGCAGGATCATCCAGAGGTTGCCCAGCCCGGGCAGCGCGATCCGGATGAGCTGCGGAAGGATCACCAGCACCATGGTGCGCGAACGGCGCAGCCCGAGTGCGTCACCCGCCTCATACTGCCCCTTGGGGATGGCGCGGAACGCGGAGAGCAACACTTCGGACGCGTAGGACGAGAAGACGACGGCCAGGGCGATCATGCCGGCAAGGAAGGCGTTGATCTCGATCTGCTGCTCGATGCCCATCGCCGCAAGGACGGACTGGATGAGAAGCTGCATGCCGTAATAGACGATGAAGAGCGTCAGCAGTTCGGGAAGACCGCGGAAGATCGTTGTGTAGATACCGACCGCAGCACGCAGAAGCTTGTCTTCGGACTGGGCGGCCAGGGCGATCAGGAATCCCAGGATCAGGCCGACGGGCAGCGTGGCGAGCGCGAGCGTGATCGTCACCTTGACGCCGAAGGCGATCTCGTCGCCCCAGCCACCGGCGCCGCAACTGACGAGGCCGTCGCCGCCCAGGAGCGTGAAGATGCCGATCGGCCCGCAGAGCGGATCGAGCGCCGTGGCGAGGGCGGAGAACCATCCGCTCATCAAACTGCTTTCCCCCTGCGGCTTCGCCGCTTGTTATCGTGCATCCGTTTTAAAAAGAAAATCGGCGGAAGGGCAACCCATCCGCCGATATCATCGGTCACATCGACGGCTTATTCGCCATAAACGTCGAAATCGAAATACTTGTCGTTGATTTCCTTGTATTTGCCGCTTTCACGGATGGCGGCGATCGCGGCGGTGAACTTGTCGGCCAGCGGATCGCCCTTGCGGACGGCGATGCCGGCACCCTCACCGTTGATCTCGATGTCGACGGGCAAGGGCGTCAGGATCTTGCAGCAGGCGCCGTCTTCCGACTTCACCCATTCCGACAGAACGACCACGTCATCGATCACGGCGTCGATGCGGCCGTTCTGGATGTCGAGCTTGTATTCGTCGGCAGTCGGATAGAGCTTGAGCTCGGAGTCCGGCATGTGCTTTTCGGCATAGTTTGGGTGGGTGGTGGACGTCTGCGCGCCGAGGGTCTTGCCTGCCAGTTCCTTGACGGCGGTAATCTCGGTGTCTTTCGGCACGGCGATGGCCGGTCCGGTGTTGTAGTACTTCTTGGAGAAGTCGACCTGTTCCAGCCGTTCGGGCGTGATCGACATGGACGCGATGATGGCGTCGAACTTCTTCGCCTGGAGCGCCGGAATCATGCCGTCCCAGTCGTTCGTGACGAGTTCGCATTCGACCTTCATTTCCTCGCAGAGAGCCCGGGCGATATCGATGTCGAAGCCGGTCAGCGTCCCGTCGGTCTCCAGGCTGTTGAAGGGCGGGTAGGCGCCTTCCGAGGCGATGACGATCTTTTCCTGAGCCGAGGCGGAGCCGGCGAAAAGGGCAAGTGCTGCGAGCGAGGCGGCAGCAAGGAAATGTTTGGCGATACGCATGTTGATCCTCTCTGTTGGCGGCCGGCACGGCTGTTGATCTTATCCTGTCCATGCCGGAGGGCCGGAGCCGGGGCTCGACCATGCTTTTTTAGATACCGGCTCACGGCGAAATGCAACGGCATTTTACGTGCAGGTCGCGGCAGTTGCGGCGAGGTCCCGTGCATTCCGACGACGGAGGCCATTCAGCGAAGGTTCAGCCCCGCGGCTGCAGTCTCGGCGGAACCAATCGCCCGGAGTACCGTTGAGCGCCCGCGCTGTTGCGCTCGGCGTCCGGCACAAGGACGCGTCAAGAAGGGACGAAATCCCAAGTCGAGGAGAAATCGATGTCCATCAGATCAAGACTGTTCGCCAGTGTCGCAGCGCCGCTCGTGTCGCTGCCGCTGATGGTGCAGCCAGCCGGCGCCGTGCTGCTGAAGGCGCCACTCAATACAGGCGTCCAGGATGACGTCATCAGGGTACAGGAGCGGCTGATCCTGCCGCCGGGCGCTGCGCCGGAGGAAGGAGAGCAGCAGGAGGAAGCGCCTGCCGAAGAGGCTCCGGCGGAGGAACCGCCGGCCGAGGAGGCACCCGAGCCGGCGCCGGAGGTTCAGCAGCAGGCGCCCGCGGAGGTTCAGCCGGAACCCGAGCCTGAGCCTGAGGCTGCACCCGCGCCCGAACCGGAGCCTGAAGCCGCGCCCGAACCCGAAGCCGCGCCGGAGCCGGAGCCTGAACCGGAGGCGGCCCCAGAGCCGGAGCCGGAAGTACCTGCCGAGAGCCAGACGCAGGAAGCTCCGACCGAGGACGCGACACCCGAAAACGAGCAGCCGGCCCAGGAGGCTCCGGCCCAAGAAACTGCGCCTGAAACTGCGCCGGAAACCGCGCCTGGGGCAAGCGAACCCTCTTCCGCGGAAGAGGCTCCCGCCGAACCTGCTCCGAACGCGGAAGAAGCGCCCGCCTCGGATGCTGCGCCCGCCGAAGAGGCTCCGGCCAAGGAGCCGTCCGCCGAACAGGCGCCGGGCGAGGAGCAACCGGCCGACGCCACGACTCCAACCACCGAGGCGCCAACCACCGAGGCGCCAACCACCGAGGCGCCTGCCACCGGCGAAGCGCCTGCGGCGGCCGACGATGCTGCGACCGATGGCGATGCAGCTGCCGTGCCCGCTGGTGATCCGGCCGGCCAGACCGCGGAACCTGCGGTCGCCACGACGCCCGAACAGGTCGAACGCGCGCAGCAGCTGGCCGAGGATCCGTCTTCCGCGGAAGAGGGCGAGACAGTGGTATTGCCGGTCGAGAATGGCGCTGCCATCCTCGACAGCCAGAAGGAGGCCGTAACCACCACAACGACCACGACCACGACCGAAGCCCCGGCTGCCGATGCACAGGCCCCGGCACCGGCGCAGCCGGCCGAGCCGGTTGCCGCTCCGACCTCTGATGCGGAAGCGCAGGCACCGCTGCAGGAACGGGGGGCGGTGGAGCTTCGCGCCGCCACCTCCGTCGAAGGCGAACGCATCGAGGGCCGGCCGGAATTCCGGCGCATCGAAGGCTGGGAGTATCGGCACGGCGACCGCCGCCGTGACCGCGATCGCCGTGGCCGCGATGATGACGATCTTCGCGTGATCATCTCCATCGACGACCGGACGATCGTGCGCCATGACGATTCCCGCCGCTTCTACCGCGATGGCGGCGAGGTCTATTACGAGCGGCTGCCCGGCGAGCGATACCGCGAGGTGGTCGAGCGTCCCGGCGGCGTCCAGGTCGTGACGATCCGCAACAGCTACGGCGTCGTCGTGCAACGGTCGCGCATCATCGATGGCGAGGAATATGTCCTCTACTACGCTCCCGCACTCTACGAGGAGGAGGAGTATGTATGGCGTGACCCCGGCCGCGACCTGCCGCCGATGCGCCTGACGGTACCGGTCAGCGAGTACATCATCGACACGTCCAGCGATCCCGACCGGGACTACTACGAGTTCATGGAACAGCCGCCGGTGGAACGCGTGGAGCGTGTCTACTCGATCGACGAGGTGAAATATTCGGCCCGTATCCGCGACAAGGCGCGGAGGATCGACCTCGACACGATCAAGTTCGCCACGGGAAGCGCGGAAATCCCGATGAACCAGGCGACGTCGCTGCGCAAGGTGGCGGAAGCCATGAACAAGATCCTCGAAGACAACCCGGCGGAGACGTTCCTGATCGAAGGGCATACCGACGCCGTGGGTTCGGACGAGAGCAATCTCATCCTCTCGGACGAGCGTGCGGAATCGGTGGCCGTTGTCCTGGCCGACGCCTTCGGGATTCCGCCGGAGAACCTGACGACCCAGGGCTATGCGGAGCGGTACCTGAAGATCAGGACCGAGGGCGCCGAGCAGGAAAACCGGCGCGTGACGATC
>JAEWKX010000148.1 GCA_023393575.1 Pseudomonadota bacterium | reverse complement strand
GATCCAGGGGCGGGGGGTGAAGACTGGTCTCATCACGACCGAAGGCTTCCGCGACATGCTCGAGATCGGCCGTCAAAAGCGCCCCGATCTTTACGATCTCCAGGCCGACAAGCCGGAAACCCTGGTTGCACGGGACCTGCGCATAGGCGTCCCCGAGCGCCTGACCCATGAGGGCAGGATCGAGGAAGCGCTGGACGAAGATGCTTTCCGCCAGGCTGTGCGCGAACTGAAGGCGCAGGATGTCAAATCCATCGCCGTGTCCTTCCTCTACAGCTTTCTCAACGATGTTCACGAGCGACGAGCAGCCGAGATCATCCGCGAAGAGTTCCCGGAAGCCTTCGCGGCCATCTCATCGTCGATTGCGCCTGAGTTTCGGGAATACGAGCGTCTCTCGACGACTGTCGTCAACGCCTATCTCGGTCCGGTCATGCAAGGATATGTCCGGGCGCTGAAGCGGAAGCTGCAGGAGATCGGCCTGAAGGCAGCGCCGCAGTTGACCCAGTCGAACGGGGGCGTCATCGCCTTCGACACTGCGGCCGAGAATCCGGTCCGCACCGTTCTCTCCGGGCCGTCGACCGGTGTCGTGGCCGCACAGGCCATCGGCCAGATGACGGGTATCGAGAACCTGATCACATTCGACATGGGGGGCACCAGCTCGGACGTCGCACTGCTGTCGCAGGGCCGCTGCCGCGTCGTCAACGAAGCTATCGTCCATGGTTATCCGCTAAAGGTGCCGATGCTCGATATCCACACCGTGGGTGCCGGTGGCGGGTCGATCGCCTATGTCGACAATGGCGGCCTGCTGAAGGTCGGTCCGCGCTCCGCTGGCGCAAACCCCGGCCCTGCCTGCTACGGCCTCGGCAATACCGAGCCGACTGTGACGGACGCCAACGTCGTGTTGCAGACACAGAACCCGGAATACCTGCTCAACGGCCGAATGAAAATCGATCGCGAGCGTTCTGTCGCGGCAGTCAAGACGCTCGCCGACAAGCTTGGTCTCGACGTGCTGGAAGCGGCCAACGGCATCCTGGAGATCGTCATCGCCAATATGGCAAAGGCCATCCGCGTGATCTCGGTCCAGCGCGGCCATGACCCGCGGGACTATACGTTGGTCGCCTTCGGTGGCGCAGGCCCTGTCCAGGCGGCCCGCTTGGCACGGGAGCTCGGCATGTCACGGGTCCTTATCCCCCGCACCCCGGGTGTCCTTTGCGCGCTCGGCCTGCTGATGACGGACCTGCGCAGCGACTTCTCGGCAACGAGCCTTTTCCAGCTCGACAAGGCCGTCGAGAACGATCTCGCTGTGATCTATGACGAGCTTTCCGCCCGTGCGACGGGATGGTTCGACCTGGAGCAGATCGCCCCTTCCGCCCGCAAGATCGAGCGCAGCGTCGACGTCCGTTATGCCGGACAAAATTACGAGATCAATGTACCTGTCCCGGATGGGCCGATAACGGCCCGGACCTTCGAGGTGATCAAGGAAGGATTTGCTGCAGCCCACCGTCAGCTCTACGGATTCGTCGCCGCCGGCGAGCCGATCCAACTCGTCACGTTCCGCGTTGCTGCAAGCGGCCTGGTGCCCAAGGCTGAATTCCAGCCACAACCGATGGCGGGTGCCGATGCATCGGCAGCAGTGACCGCAACACGTCCCGTATGGATGGTGGAAGTTCGTGATTTCGTCGAGACGAAACTCTACAACCGTGACCTGCTGCGTCCAGGCAACGTCGTAGAAGGCCCCGCCATCATCGATCAGATGGATTCCACCACCGTTGTACCTCCGGGGCAGTCGGCAACCGTCGATGCCTATTTCAACCTCATTCTCGAGGCGAAGTCATGAACCAGATCATTCCCGTTACCGCGTCAAGCAAGCTGAACCCAATTACCGTGGAGGTTATCAGTTCGGCCTTCGCCTCCACCGTGGAGGAAATGGGGGAGGCGCTGGTTCGTGCCTCCTATTCTACGAACATCAAGGAGCGCCGCGACTGCTCGACGGCACTGTTTGACGCCACCGGCCGCATGCTGTGCCAGGCGGAGCACATCCCGATGCATCTGGGCAGTTTCATCGGCTTCATTCCCTATATCCTTCAGCATGTGGATATGTCGACGATTGCCGCGGGCGATATCTTTGTCGGCAATGATGCCTATGAGGGCGGCGGCACACACCTGCCGGACATAGTGCTCGCAGAGCCGATCTTCTTTGACGGACAACTCGTTGGCTGGGCGATAAACACCGCACACCACTCTGATTTCGCCGACCGCGGCCATGCCCACATCTACCAGGAAGGCCTGCGGATTCCGCCTGTACGTCTGTATCGCAGGGGCGAACTGCAGGAGGACTTCCAGAAGCTGTTCCTCCTCAACTGCCAGGTGCCGCATGAGCGTGTCTCGGACTTGCGGGCGCAGGTTGCGGCGAACCGCCTCGGCGTGTTGCGAATGCAGGAACTGTGCCGCAAATACGGTACCGACACCGTTCTGGCGGCGGGTGATGAACTCATGGACTATGCCGAGCGCAAGATGCGCGCGGGCATCGCGCAGATTCCTGATGGCGTCTACAAGTTCTCCGATGTTTTTGACAGCGAAGCTCTGGCGGAGCCGATGAACCTGTCGGTGACGATCGAGGTCAGGGGTGACGAGATGTCGCTTGACTTCGTCAGCCCGCCGCAGGTGCGCGCCGGCCTCAACGTTGTCTATACCGCACTGCTTGCAACCGTCTATTATGCGGTAAAGACTGTCGTCGACCCGACGGTATTGCCCAATGCCGGTCTGGCGCGTCCGATCACAGTCACGGCCGAGGAAGGCACGCTGTTGCGCTGCTCGCATCCCGCCGCTGTCGACGGACGGATCACCGCCTGCCAGCGCGTCGTCGACCTGATCCATGGCGCATTCGCCCAGGTGGTTCCGCATCGCGTCACCGCTGCCTCGAACGGTGCCGTCAGCGTCGCCCATTTTGACGGCCGCCGCGCCGACGGCTCCATATGGGTCTATCTCGAGACGATCGGTGGCGGGTTTGGTGCACGCTACAATAAGGACGGCCTCGATGGCGTTCACTGCCACATGACCAATACCTCCAACCTGCCGGTAGAGGCGCTGGAGAATGAATATCCCATAACACTTCGTCGCTACGAACTCGTGGACAGGTCCGGCGGCGATGGCGAGTTCATCGGTGGCATGGGCCTTCGCCGTGTTTACCGCGCCGAAAAGAAGTGCCGCGTCGTGGTGATGGGGGCGCGCCTCCAGTCCCAGCCCTGGGGCCTGGAAGGCGGCAAGCCGGGTGCTTCCGGTTACTTCTCCCTCAATGGCGAGCGCTCCGGTTTCGAGCGGGATGCGGTCGAGTTGCAGCCGGGCGATGTTCTCGAGATCGTGACGCCCGGCGCTGGTGGTTATGGTGAGCCGGCTCGACGCAGCACGGCACGTCGCGAACAGGACCGTCGCGAGAAAAGAATTGCCTAACCGTTGTTGAGATAGGAAATACTCCGTCTGCGAAAGCAGGCGGAGTAATGCTTCGATGGGGGCTGCATTTTTTGGCGAGACAATCTTCTTCCAATGCCGGACGCGCGGCAGAGTTGCTGATCCTTCTGTCACAAGCCGGACCCAAGGGAATGTCGCTTGGTGAGCTTGCCGAATCAGTCGGCGAGGCTCGCTCCAGCGTTCATCGGGCCTTGGTCGCCCTGGCGGATTATGGTTTGGTCGTCCAAAGCGGCAACCGCGGCCGCTATCGACTTGGGCCCGGTGCCTATGGACTTGCCTTGCGCACCCCGTCCGTGAATGAAGTAGTCGATTTCTATAGACCTGCGCTCATCGAGATCACCGGCCAAACCCTGCTCTCGAGCTTTCTCATGCTGCGAAGTGGGCTCGACATGATCTGTGTCGATTCACAGGTCGGGCAGATCGTTGCGCAACCTCTCGTATCCGGCATCGGCGGAAGGATTCCCTTGGGTGCCGGTGTATCCGGCTCGTGCATCCTGGGAATGATGGAGGAGCGCGCGCGCCGACGCTGCATCGAGCAACTCGCGCCGAGGCTTCCCGAATGGGATGTTTCACTGAACAAAATCGAAACGGAGATCGCTTGCCTGCACAGCCGCGGCTATGTTGCCGGCTATCGCAGTACCCGCGGAATCGAAACCCTGACCCTGGCTCTGCCCTTGCTCAACGAGAACTGGAGCGGGCTCGAAGTTGCTTTGTCGATTCTGGCCCCGCCGAACATGCTGGACGAGAAAGCCCAAGAGAAGATGGTTCGCGATATCTGGGACTGCATTCGCAGAATCGGCCCTTCCTCCAAGTAGGGCGCGAACCCGGCAGTGGAGAGATCAGCTGACCGCATTTCGATACCGTTCCAGGACGGTTGTTATTGACGCGGAAATCAGGTGAAGGGGCGAGAGGCCCAACCTGTCGGCCTCGGCACCACCCATGGCGGCGCCGAAGTATTGGCTTGCCAGTGTCGGAGGGACCGGCTTGGCCTCCAGAGCTTCGATCAGTTCGGTGACTGCGGCGATGATCTGCGGATTTGGCCAGTAATAGCGTATGCGGTCGGAGTAGCTGAAATGGCGCTGGAAACGACGTTGGATTGCATCACCGTTGTAGTGGCCGTCCCAGTATCCGGGCTCTTGCAGCATGAGTTCTTCTAGCTGCGCCCTGAGTG
>JAEWKX010000115.1 GCA_023393575.1 Pseudomonadota bacterium | reverse complement strand
AACCAGGCGAGGTTCGACGTCAGCGCGTCGCGCACGGCGGTGAAGACCGGCCCGAGCGTCGTCTGGAACATCAGCGTCAGGAAGGTGAAGGCGACAATGGTCAGGGACGACACGCTGAACACGACGTTGTGGATGTCGAGCTCAAAGACGAAGCGACGGCGGTAATTGATGTTGTCCTGGCCGATCTCGTAATCCGTGTCGATGATCTGCGTCTTGCCTTCGGGGGCGCGAATAGAGTTCTCAGCCCCGCTGAAGCTGGTCTCGGTCATGGTCGACTCCAATCATTTGCGCGATGCCGGCCGCGGGGCCTGTTCACTCTGGAGTTGGGGAACGCCCGGATGATGACGTGGCATGCGTGAAAAAATACCCGTCAGCCGCGAAAGGCCAGCGTGGCGCCGGCAGGCTGTGGGCCGTTGATGCGCACGAAAATGGAGCAGGAGGCCGGGAAGGGCAACCCCTTCCCGCCACATTTTTGCCGCGAAGCCGCCGCGGCCGTTGCTGACGGGCAGAAAAATACGCCCTATAGTTCCCCGGATCCCAACTCGCGCGAGGACTCTGATGCCTGACCTTTCCGCCTTCCCGATCACGAGCCGCTGGCCGGCGAAAAATCGCGACATCCTGCAGCTTTACTCGAACCCGACGCCGAACGGCGTGAAGGTATCGATCATGCTGGAAGAGACCGGGCTTCCCTACGAGCCGCACTTCATCGACATCGGTCAGGACGAGACGAGGGGGGCGGAATACCTGTCCCTCAACCCCAATGTAAAGATCCCGGCGATCCTAGACCCTGATGGTCCGAACGGCCAGCCGATGGCACTCTTCGAGAGCGGCGCGATCCTCGTCTATCTCGCCGAGAAGACGGGGCGATTTCTTCCTGCCAACCCTGCCAGGCGTTACGAAACGATTCAGTGGGTGATGTGGCAGATGGGCGGCATGGGGCCTATGTTCGGCCAGCTCGGCTTCTTCCACAGGTTCGCCGGCAGGGAATACGAGGACAAGCGCCCGCGCGACCGCTACGCCAGAGAGAGCGCCCGCCTTCTCCGCGTGCTGGAAGACCGGCTCGACGGCCATGACTGGGTGATGGGGGATGAGTACACGATCGCCGACATCGCCATGCTCGGCTGGGTCCGCAACCTGATCGGCTTCTACGGTGCAGGCGACCTGGTGAACTATGCCGAACTGAAGCACGTCCCTGCATGGCTGGAGCGCGGCCTCGCCCGGCCGGCCGTGGAACGTGGACTGACCATCCCGGCCAGATCGTGAGGAGATGCCATGCCTCTGCCAGCCCTGCCGATGGAGGGTTCCTGCCGCTGCGGACAGGTCCGCATCCGCCTCAGCGCGCCACCTCTGCTGACCATGGCCTGCCACTGCCGCGGCTGCCAGAAAATGAGCGCCAGCGCCTACTCCTGCAGCGCCGCCATCCCGTCCGGGGGCTTCGAGGTCATCGAGGGCGAACCGGTGACGGGCGGCGCCCACGGCGACGACGTCCGGCACTATCACTGCCCGCACTGCAAGAGCTGGATGTTCACACGCCCCGTCGCCATGGACCGGTTCGTCAACATCCGGGCGACCATGCTGGACGATGCCACCTGGTTCGCACCCTTCATCGAGACCTATGCGAGCACGAAGCTGCCATGGGCGGCCACGGGAGCCGTCCACAGCTTCCCGGAATTCCCGCCGATGGAAGCCTATGAGGGGCTGACGAAGGAATTCCTCGCGCGCGCCTGACGGAGTGCGCATCTCTTCCGCTTGTTCGCGGGTTAGCGCGACGCATGAGTGCGGCTCGGGAATTCTCGCATCAACGGGACTACCTCATCGAGGCTTGTTTCCAGCAGCCAGTGCCCCGTCGAACAGGTGGAGTTCCGCTTGCGGCAGGTCGCGGAGGCAGGCGCGCACCGATTGCTCCGGCGTGTAAGCGTCCTGCGGCTCCCAGACGATCAGCGCCGGGAGCTGGTTGTCACGCGGATGGGACTGGTACCGTGGAAACCGGCCCAGGTTCTCCTTCAGGCCTGCAATCACGTCCGTGAAGATCCGCCTTCGGCGCTCCGTCACCGGCGACCAGTGCATGTCGGCGCCGCCTCCCCTCGTCCGTCCTTGAGACATCCCGCCGACGCGGGTGGCCAACAGGAGAAAATGACATGAATACGACTGCCGAAGCGAATGCGGCACAACAGCAGGCCGAACCGGTGAAGGGCGGCATTGTCGCCTATCTTCAGGTGGACGGGGCGATGAGGGCCGCGGAATTCTACAAGCAGGCGTTTGGCGCCACATTCGCCGGCGCCCATCCGCCGGACGATGAGGGCCGCACCATGCATGTCCACCTCTACATCAACGGCGGCTCGCTGATGCTGTGCGATCCCTATCCGGACTACGGCTACCCGCTGGAAAAGCCGCAGGCCTTCACCGTCATGCTGCCCGTCGAGGGCATCGACGCCTGGTGGAAGCGTGCCGTCGAGGCCGGCATGGAGGTGGTGACGGAGCTCCAGGTGATGTTCTGGGGCGACCGTTACGGCCAGTTGCGCGACCCCTTCGGCGTGCTTTGGGCGATGAACGAACCGGTGAAATAGGGACCTGACGGCGGAGACCGGGGAGGGCTGGCGGCTTCGGCTCGCCGCCCCTGCTCACCGACGGCCTCACCCGTTTGTGAGCGGTCCCCGCACAATTTTGCCACGCCTGTTAACTTCCCGGTAACCCTCCACATCTGTATTAGAGCCCGATAAGAGACGGCTCCGCAGCAGCGATGCGGGCCAAAATCCACGCACAGAAACAGATGGAGGCAAGATGTTCACCCGGACGTGCTGCTTTGCTCTTTCGCTCATGCTCGGATCGGCCGCGGTCGCCGGCGCACAACCCATCAGGATCAAGCAATTCGACGCCTGGGGCGTCTATTCCTACACCGAGAATGGACAGAAGAACTGCTATGCGCTGTCGGTGCCGGTCACCCGGCAGCCCGGCAATGTGAACCACGGCAACAACTTCGTGCTGGTCGCGCCGCAAGGGTCGAGCTACGCGCCGCAGGCGATCATGGGCTACAACCTCAACCCCTCCTCCGAGGTGAAGGTGCGCATCGACGACAAGAGCTTCACCATGGCGCCGAAGGACAATGCCGCCTGGGTGAAGAACCAGGCGCGCGAGCCGGAGATGGTCAATGCCATGCGCGCCGGCCGCGAACTCGTCATCGAGGCAAGGTCAAGGCGCGGCACCGATACCAGCTACGCCTACTCCCTGAAGGGCGTCACCGCCGCGCTGAACGAAGTGCGCAAATGCAACTGATGCCCACGCACGATCTTGTCGCGGAAGAGCCGCCGACCGCATGAACCGCATGTCATTTCCACGGGTCTGTCTCGTCCTCGTACTGGCGGCTCTCGCCGCATCCGGTCCTTTGGCGTCCGTCACGACGGGAACCGGGCCGGCCGAAGCTGCCGATGCCGGTCCGGGTTTTCGCGATGGCCGCCAGACCGGCTACCCCGTGCCCCGCTTCGTCTCCCTGAAGGCCTCCACGGCGCGCATGCGCATCGGCCCCTCCACCGACTATGCGGCGAAATGGGTCTACACACAGCGCGGCCTGCCGCTGGAGATCACCGAGGAATACGGCAACTGGCGCCGCGTGCGCGATTTCGAGGGCGTCACCGGCTGGATGTCGGGGGCGCTGCTGTCGGGCGACCGTACCGCCGTCGTCGGGCCGTGGCTGGATGAACCGGTCCCGCTCCGTCGCTCCGCTGCGTCCGGCGCGCGCGTCACCGCCCGGCTTGCACCGAAGGTCCTGATGCATGTCGGCGGATGCGACGGCAGCTGGTGCCGGGTCAGCCTGCCGCAGAACAGCCTTGAAGGCTATGTCGAGCAGTCGTCGCTCTGGGGCGTCTATCCCGGCGAACGCTTCGAGTGACCGCAACCGTCCCGGCGCACGTCAGGCATTCGTCAGCGTCCGCCTGACGGCATCCTTCCAGCCGCGGATCTTCGCCTCCCTCACCGCCTCGTCCATCTCAGGCTCGAAGCGGCGCTGGCGCGCCCAGCGGCGGGTAAATTCCTCCCGGTCCGGCCAGACGCCCGCCTTCGAGCCGGCGAGCCAGGCGGCCCCGAGCGCCGTCGTCTCCAGGATCGTCGGTCGGTCGACCGGGGCGTCGAGGAGATCGGCGAGCCGCTGCATGGTCCAGTCGGAGGCGACCATGCCGCCGTCGACACGCAGCACGGTCTGCCGGCCGTCGCCGCTCCGCCAGTCCTTGTGCATGGCGTCGAGCAGGTCGCGGGTCTGGTAGCAGACGGCCTCCAGCGCCGCCCGCGACAGTTCCGCCGGTCCCGTATTGCGGGTCAGCCCGAAGATCGCGCCGCGCGCTTCCGCATCCCAGTGCGGCGCGCCGAGCCCGGTGAAGGCCGGCACCAGATAGACCTGCTGTTCCGGATCGGCGCTGTCGGCAAGCTGCCCCGTCTGCTCCGCCTTGCGGATGATGCCGAGGCCGTCGCGCAGCCATTGCACCGCGGCCCCCGCGATGAAGATCGACCCCTCCAGCGCATAGGTCGTCCTGCCGTCGAGGCGGTAGGCGATGGTGGTCAGCAGCCGGTTCCTCGACGGCACCATCTCGGAGCCGGTGTTCAGCACGGCGAAGCAGCCGGTGCCGTAGGTCGACTTGATCATGCCGGGCTCGAAGCAGGCCTGGCCGATGGTGGCCGCCTGCTGGTCGCCGGCGACGCCGAGGATCGGGATAGCCGCGCCGAACAGCCGCTCGTCGGTGACGCCGAAATCGTCGGCGCAATCCTTCACCTCCGGCAGCATCGCCGCCGGGATGCGCAGGATGTCGAGGAGTTCGTCGTCCCAGCGGTTCTCCGCGATGTTGTAGATCAGCGTGCGCGAGGCGTTTGTGGCGTCGGTGACGAAGCTCTTCGCCCCGGTCAGCCGCCAGATGAGATAGGTGTCGATGGTGCCGAAGCAGAGGTCGCCGTTCTCCGCCCGCGCCCGCGCGCCCTCGATGTTGGTGAGCAGCCAGGAAAGCTTGGTCCCGGAGAAATAGGGGTCGAGCAGCAGGCCGGTCTTTTGCGTGAAGAGCGTCTCCAGCCCCTCCCCCTTCATCCGCTCGCAGTCGCCGGCAGTCCGCCGGTCCTGCCAGACGATGGCGTTGTGGATCGCCTGCCCCGTCTCGCGCTCCCACACGACGACGGTCTCCCGCTGGTTGGTGATGCCGATCGCGGCAATGTCGGAAGCCTTGATGCCGGCCTTGCGGATCGCCTGGCGGATCGTCAGCACCACCGTGCCCCAGATCTCCTCCGGGTCGTGCTCGACCCAGCCGGACTTGGGGAAGATCTGCGTGAACTCCTTCTGGCCGACGCCGGCGATCTTCATGTTCCCGTCGAAGACGATCGCTCGACTGGACGTCGTTCCCTGGTCGATCGCCAGCACATAACCCGCCATTCGGTCCTCCTTGCGCTCCTCGTTCCTCGCCAAGGTTTGAGCAGATGCGCCGAAGGCCTGTCAACGGGTGCGGTCCTGGCGCCTCAATACCGCCAGAAGGTGGGCATCAGCAGCACGAGCACCGTCAGCACCTCCAGGCGGCCGAGCAGCATCAGCGCCGACATGACGATGAGGGCGGGGTCGCTGATCGTCGAGAAATTGCCCGCCGGGCCGATGATGCTGCCGATTCCCGGCCCGACATTGGAGAGCGAGGTGATGGATCCGGATATGGCGGTCATCAGGTCGTAGCCGAGCGCCCCGAGCGCTATCGAGCCGAGGGCCCAGAGCAGCATGTAGAGGGAGAGGAACAGGAAGATGCTCCGCTGCACCTCGGGCTCCACCGTCTGGCGGCCGTAGCGCACGGAGGCGACGGAGCTGGGATAGACGAGCCGCCGGAGACCCGCCTGCACGACGCCGTAGAGGACGACGATACGATAGGCCTTGATGCCCCCGGCCGTCGAGCCGGTGCACCCGCCGATGAAGGTGGCGATGAAGGCCGCCGTGACGGCGAACGGCCCCCACAGCGTATAATCCTCGCTGGCAAAGCCGGTGGTCGACAGGATCGAGCTGATGTTGAAGAAGGCATGCGTCAGCGCCAGCCCGATCTCCACGTCGTTGACGAGATGGTGATGGATGCCGACCGCCGCCGAGAAGGCGGCCAGATAGCCCAGGAAGGCGAGGATCTGCGGATCGCGCAACACGTTCAGCCGCTTGCGCACGGCAAGCAGGATCATCACCGAGAACGGCAGGCTGCTGATCGTCATGAAGATGGTTCCGGCCCACAGCACGGCAACGCTGTCGAAATAGCCGAACGAGGCGTCGTGGGTCGAGTAGCCGCCGGTCGCCACGGTCGTGAAGGCGTGATTGACGGCATCGAAGAGGCTCATGCCGGCCCAGGCATAGACGATCGTGCAGGCGAGCGTGATGCCGAGATAGATCCCCATGAAGGCGCGCGTGAAGCTGGCGAAGCGCGAAAAGGGCTTTTCCGTGGTGTCGGAGGATTCCAGCTTGAAGAAGGAGAGCCCGCCGACGCGCAGGTCCGGCAGGACGAAAAGCCCGAGGCCCAGGATGCCGATGCCGCCGAGCCAGACGATGAGCGAGCGCCAGAGCAGCAGGCCGGGCGGCAGATTGTCGAGGCCCACCAGCACCGTGCCCCCGGTTGTGGTGATCCCCGAGACGGATTCGAACACGGCCTGCGCCAGCGTCAGGTCATAGCTCGACAGGTAGAAGGGGATGGCGCCGACAATGGTGAAGACGGTCCACAACACGTTGACGAGCAGGAATCCGAAACGCCGCGTGAAGACGGGCGGCGGACAGCTGGTGGCGACTGCCGTGAGGACGAAGACGCCGCCGCAGAGCGAT
>JAEWKX010000114.1 GCA_023393575.1 Pseudomonadota bacterium | reverse complement strand
AAGACGTTGTGGTAGTGGCTTTCCACCGAAGCCTGGCCTTCCTTCGTCCGGTTCATGACCATCTTGCCGATGATCCAGTATGTGATGCTCAGAACCACGAGCACCGCACTCAGCCGCACGTCCATGGAGAAGGCCGTCGGGATCAGCAGCGCCAGCGCGACTGCCGTCGCGAGATGGGTCCGCATGAATTCCAGCCACAGCCCGAAAAGCGTTTCGCTCGCCCTCAACAGCGTGTGGAGGGCATTCGAGGTGCCGCGCCGGTGATGCCAGGCGAGGGGCATCGAAATGATCCGTCCGAAGGCTTCGGCGAGAAGTGAGGCCCGCCGTCCGTGGGCCAATCGATCGGCTTCCCGCGCCACGAGCACGTAGGCCACGGTATTGAATGCGCCGAAACCGGCCCACAGCATGATGATCGAGGCTGCTTCTCCGCCGGAGGAGATGGCGTCGATGATGCGGCCGAACAGTATCGGTTCGGCGATCGTGATCACCGCCAGCACGATATTGGCCAGAACCACGACCGTCACGCGGAACCGGTTCTCGGAGAGGTATTTGAGAGCTCTGGTATAGACCTGGACCAGCGTCACCTGCCGCCATCCTTTCTTCGTTGTCGATGGTGCTGCCTGAAGGCTGCGCCCTGGTCAAGGTTCATATCCGCAGCAGCATGAAGGCGATCTGAACAAACCGCCGAACAAGTCCCGCTTTCGTCGGAAGGTGGAACTCCTGACACCCTCACCGCTTTGACCTTCATAGACCTTCGAAGGGCAAAATCTAGCAGTGCGAATTCAACCATTGCTAATTGCAACTGCAGGATGATCAACACTTGCGGGAGATTTCAACGTGAGGCAAGACTGCAGCAGGCCAGGCTGGGGGCAGCTTTGAATATACAATTGATCGTGCAACTTCTTGTTCTTGCGGGTGAAGCCAAGGGCGCAGATGAACTTGTCAAACAGCTTGAGGCATTGCTCGCTGCCTACTGCTTCGACTTCTACGAACTCGCAATTGGCGGACGGCTCCAGGAGGAAGCGGGAGGTCCCGTCCTGGCGGACCGGTGGCCTGGAGGCTGGAGAGAAACCTATGCCGCCAGGCGCTACGCGCTCGTAGACCCGGCCGCCCGGATGCTGGTGATCGCGCAGCGGCCCTATCGGGTTCGCGATGCGTTGCCGCTGGTCAGAAATGATCCGCGCCGATCCCGTGTCCAGCGGATGATCCAGGATGCGGCAAGACACGGGCTCCACGACGGATACATATTTCCGGTCTACGGCCGGACCGGCCTGCTGGGGCACATGGCAGTCGGCGGACGACCGGTCGACCTTTCTCCCACGGAAATCTCCCTGTTCGACGCCGCCGCCAAACGGATCATGTGGCGAATGCTGGAGTTGCGGGGCATGGCCGCGGATCTGGAGAAGCCGACGCCCGTGGATATTCCGCTGACACGCAGGGAACTCGAAGTCGTTTCGCATCTGACGCAAGGCCTGACGTCCCCGGAAATCGCAAGGGCACTGCAGATATCGAGCCATACGGTCGACTGGTACATCAATGGCTTGCAGGAAAAGATGAAAGCAAGGAACCGTCAGCACGTGGTGGCCCTCGCTCTTCGCAAGGGCTTCGTGGCGTAGCTGTTTTCCTCACGGCGGTAAATTGAACTTCGCGAACTAAGAAGGTATTGATCCTTCGCAGTGCAGCATTTGCCATGGTTGATGGAGGAGATCTACCTTGCCCATATCGAAGATACTGGTTGCCAATCGATCCGAGATCGCTATCCGCGTGTTCCGCGCGGCCAACGAGTTGGGGATCAAGACGGTCGCCATATGGGCTGAGGAAGACAAGCTCTCGCTGCATCGTTTCAAGGCCGACGAAAGCTATCAGGTGGGGCGGGGACCGCATCTGGAGCGGGATCTGGGGCCGATCGAAAGCTACCTCTCCATCTCCGAGATCATACGCGTGGCGAAGCTCTCGGGCGCGGATGCCATCCATCCGGGCTATGGCCTGCTTTCGGAAAGCCCGGAATTCGTGGAGGCTTGCAACGAGGCCGGCATCATCTTCATCGGCCCTACGGCCGAGACGATGCGCCGGCTCGGCAACAAGGTCGCGGCCCGTGATCTCGCCGTCTCTGTCGGCGTACCCGTCGTGCCCGCCACGCCGCCCCTCCCGGACGACATGGGAGAAGTCGCGCGGGTGGCTGCCGAGATCGGCTATCCGGTGATGCTCAAGGCGTCGTGGGGCGGGGGCGGCCGCGGCATGCGCGCGATCCGGTCGGAAACCGATCTCGCAAAGGAGGTCATGGAAGCCAAGCGCGAGGCGAAGGCCGCCTTCGGCAAGGATGAGGTCTATCTGGAAAAGCTCGTCGAGCGCGCGCGCCACGTGGAGAGCCAGATCCTCGGCGACACCCATGGCAACGTCGTACATCTCTTCGAGCGCGATTGCTCCATCCAGCGGCGCAACCAGAAGGTCGTGGAGCGGGCGCCGGCTCCCTACCTTTCGGATGCCCAGCGACAGGAACTGGCCGATTATTCGCTGAGGATCGCAAGGGCGACGAGCTATATCGGCGCCGGCACGGTCGAATACCTGATGGATGCCGAGACGGGCAAATTCTACTTCATCGAGGTCAATCCGCGCATCCAGGTCGAACATACGGTGACCGAGGTCGTCACCGGCATCGACATCGTGAAGGCACAGATACACATCCTCGAAGGTGCGGCGATCGGGACGGCGGAATCCGGGGTGCCTTGCCAGGAGGATATCCGCCTCAACGGCCACGCGTTGCAGTGCCGGATCACGACCGAGGATCCGGAACAGAACTTCATTCCCGACTATGGACGCATTACCGCCTATCGCTCGGCGGCAGGCTTCGGCATCCGCCTGGACGGTGGGACCGCCTATACCGGGGCCATCATTACCCGCTATTACGACCCGCTGCTCGTGAAGGTCACCGCTTCGGGCAGCACGCCCGGGGAAGCCATCAGCCGCATGGATCGGGCGTTGCGCGAATTCCGTATCCGCGGAGTGGCTACCAATCTTACCTTCCTCGAGGCCATCATCGGCCACCCGGACTTCCGGAACAATTCCTATACGACGCGTTTCATCGACACGACGCCCGAACTCTTCACCCAGGTGAAGCGGCAGGACCGTGCCACGAAGCTTCTCACCTATCTGGCCGATGTCAGCGTCAACGGCCATCCGGAAACCAAGGGGCGGCCGATGCCGACGCCCCAGGCGGCGAGACCGGTCGTGCCCTATATCAACGGTCCAATCCCCGACGGCACGAAACAGAAGCTCGACGAACTCGGGCCGCGGAAGTTCGCCGAGTGGATGCGGGGCGAGAAGCGCATCCTGATGACAGACACCACGATGCGCGACGGGCACCAGTCGCTGCTGGCCACACGCATGCGTACCTATGACATCGCGCGCATCGCCGGGGTCTATGCGCGGGCGCTGCCCAACCTCTTCTCGCTGGAGTGCTGGGGAGGCGCCACGTTCGACGTCTCCATGCGCTTCCTGACGGAAGATCCCTGGGAGCGCCTGGCGCTGGTGCGGGAGGCTGCGCCCAACCTTCTGCTGCAGATGCTGCTGCGGGGAGCCAACGGCGTCGGCTACAAGAACTATCCCGATAACGTCGTCAAATATTTCGTGCGGCAGGCGGCCAGGGGCGGCATCGACGTCTTCCGCGTCTTCGACTGCCTCAACTGGGTGGAGAACATGCGCGTCTCCATGGATGCGGTGCAGGAGGAAGGCCGGCTGTGCGAGGCGGCCATCTGCTATACGGGCGATCTCCTCAACAGTGCACGGCCGAAATACGACCTGAAATACTATACGTCGCTGGCGGAGGAACTGGAAAAGGCCGGTGCGCACCTCATCGCCGTGAAGGATATGGCGGGTCTCCTGAAGCCGGCTGCAGCCCGCCTGCTCTTCAAGGCGCTTCGGGAAGCAACGGACCTGCCGATCCACTTCCACACCCACGACACGTCGGGCATCTCGGCGGCAACGGTTCTCGCGGCCGTCGAGTCGGGTGCCGACGCTGTCGATGCGGCCATGGATGCCTTCTCCGGGACGACGTCCCAGCCCTGCCTGGGTTCGATCGTGGAGGCGCTTGCCGGCACGGAGCGGGACCCTGGGCTCGATCCCGAATGGATCCGCCGCATCTCCTTCTATTGGGAGGCCGTGCGGACCCAGTATGTCGCCTTCGAAAGCGATCTCAAGGGGCCGGCGTCGGAGGTTTACCTGCATGAGATGCCGGGTGGTCAGTTCACCAATCTGAAGGAGCAGGCGCGCTCCCTCGGCCTCGCGGCGAAGTGGCACAAGGTCGCCCAGACCTATGCGGACGTGAACCAGATGTTCGGCGACATCGTGAAGGTGACGCCGTCCTCGAAGGTCGTCGGCGATATGGCGCTGATGATGGTCAGCCAGGAGTTGAGCGTTGCCGACGTCGTCAATCCCGCAAAGGACATCGCTTTTCCGGAATCGGTCGTGTCTATGCTGAAGGGAGACCTCGGCCAGCCTGCGGGAGGATGGCCCGAAGCGCTCCAGAAAAAGGCCTTGAAAGGCGAGAAGCCCTATACGGTGCGGCCAGGATCGCTGCTCCCCGAGGCGGATCTGGAGGCCGAGCGGAAGGAGATCGAAACGAAGCTGGAGCGGTCCATCAGCGATTTCGAGCTCGCATCCTATCTCATGTATCCCAAGGTCTTTACGGATTTCGCCCAGGTGAGCGAGACCTACGGCCCGGTTTCGGTGCTGCCTACCCATGCCTACTTCTACGGCATGACGGACGGTGAGG
>JAEWKX010000396.1 GCA_023393575.1 Pseudomonadota bacterium | reverse complement strand
AGCCAGGACCCCGACATCCGTTTCGCCGTCGCCAGGAAGATCGTCGAGCGCGCCGCCGACTACGGCATCAAGAGCCATGACATCGTCGTCGACCCGCTGGTGATGCCGATCGGTGCGGTGGGCTCCGCCGGTCTGCAGGTTTTCGCACTGGTGCGCCGGCTGCGCGAGGAACTGAAGGTCAACACCACCTGCGGCCTCTCGAATATTTCCTTCGGGCTGCCTCATCGCCACGGCATCAATGCCGGCTTCATCCCGATGGTGATCGGCGCCGGCATGACAAGCGCCATCATGAACCCCTGCCGCCCGCAGGAGATGGAGGCGGTGCGCGCCGCCAACGTCCTGAACGGCACCGACGAGAACTGCTACCGCTGGATCAAGACCTACCGCGACTACAAGCCGGCCGACGGCGGCGCGGCCGCCGCCCCTGCCCCGGGCTCCGCCAGCGGCGGACGCCGTGGCGGCCGTGCCGCAAGGGTCGGCGCGGGCGGTTCGCAGGAGTAGGGAGACCCCTCATCCGCCTACGGGGAGACGGACTTGGAGTACCGTCTCCACCTTCGGACCGGGTTATGCTCCAAAGGCGACGGCGTCTGGCGCGATCCCCTCTCCCCGTGCACGAGGAGAGGGTTAGGGTGACGGGCAGTCAGCTTTGATTCCGGACTTGCTCATGACCAATCCCCATCCCCTCGTCCTCTTCATGCCCTCCGGCAAGCGCGGGCGGTTTCCTGTCGGCACGCCGGTGCTGGAGGCGGCGCGGCAGCTTGGGGTCTACGTGGAGAGCGTCTGCGGCGGCCGGGCGACATGCGGGCGATGCCAAGTCTCCGTGCAGGAGGGGCAGTTCGCCAAGCACGGCATCACCTCCTCCAATGCCCATCTCTCACCGGTGGGGCCGAAGGAAGAGCGCTACGACCGCGTCCGCGGACTGCCAGAAGGACGGCGGCTCTCCTGTTCGGCCCTGATCATGGGCGACCTGGTGGTCGATGTGCCGCAGGATACGGTCATCAATGCCCAGGTGGTCCGAAAGGACGCCGACGCGCGGATCATCGAGCGCAAGCCGGCCGTCCACATGTGCTATGTGGAGGTCGAAGAGCCGGACATGGAAAAGCCCTTGGGCGATCTCGACCGGCTGAAGGCGGCGCTGGCGAAAGACTGGCGTCATGACGACCTGGAGGTGGATTTCCACCTGATCCCGAAGGTTCAGGCCATCCTGCGCAACGGCGAGTGGAAGGTGACGGCAGCAGTCCACAAGGACCACGACCAGGATCGGCCGCGGCTGATTGCGCTCTATCCGGGCCTGAAGAACGAAGCCTACGGGATTGCCTGCGACATCGGCTCGACGACCATCGCCATGCATCTGTCTTCGCTGCTCTCGGGCCGCATCGTCGCGTCCGCCGGCGCATCCAATCCGCAGATCCGCTTCGGCGAAGACCTGATGAGCCGCGTGTCCTACGTGATGATGAACCCCGACGGGCGCGAGGCGATGACCTCGGCGGTGCGAACCGCCCTCAACGACCTGATCGACAGGGTCTGCGAACAGGGCGAGGTGCGGCGCGAGGACATCCTCGATACCGTCTTCGTCGGCAATCCGATCATGCACCATCTTTTCCTCGGCATCGATCCGACGGAACTCGGCGGCGCCCCCTTCGCACTTGCCGTCTCGGGTGCGGTCTCGGTGAAATCCTCCGAAATCGGCCTGCCGCTGAACGGCGGGACGCGGACCTATGTTCTCCCCTGCATCGCCGGTCATGTCGGCGCGGATGCCGCCGCGGCAACGCTCTCGGAAGGGCCGCATCGGCAGGACGAGATGATGATGCTGGTCGACATCGGCACCAATGCGGAGATCGTGCTCGGCAACGCAAACCGCGTCGTCGCGGCCTCGTCGCCGACAGGCCCCGCCTTCGAGGGGGCGGAAATCTCCGCCGGACAGCGCGCGGCTCCGGGTGCGATCGAACGCGTGCGGATCGACCCCGCGACGCTGGAGCCCCGTTTCCGCATCATCGGCGTGGAGCCTTGGTCGGACGAGCCGGGCTTTGTTGAAGCGGCGGCCGAGGTGGGCGTCACCGGCATCTGCGGGTCGGGCATCATCGAGGTCATCGCCGAGATGTATCTCGCCGGCATCGTCTCCGAAGATGGCGTCGTCGACGGCACCCTTGCGGCCCGCTCTCCCCGTATCCTCGCCACCGGGCGCACCTTCGCCTATCTGCTGCACGACGGCGAGCCGCGCATCACCGTCACCCAGAACGACGTGCGCGCCGTCCAGCTCGCCAAGGCCGCGCTCTATGCAGGGGAGAAGCTGCTGATGGATAAACAGGGCATCGACCATGTCGACAGCATCGGCCTTGCCGGCGCCTTCGGCACCTTTATCGACCCGAAATACGCGATGGTGCTGGGGCTGATCCCCGACTGCGACCTCGCCGAGGTGAAGGCGGTCGGCAACGCCTCCGGCACCGGCGCGCTGATGGCGCTCCTGAACCGCGAGCACCGGCGCGAGATCGAGCAGGAAGTGTCGAAGATCGAGAAGATCGAGACCGCGCTGGAGCCCGACTTCCAGC
>JAEWKX010000059.1 GCA_023393575.1 Pseudomonadota bacterium | reverse complement strand
GGACTCACCCAGACGGCCATGGCCGAGGCGCTGGGGATCTCGCCGTCCTACCTCAACCTGATCGAGCGCAACCAGCGTCCCCTGACGGTGCAGCTGCTGCTCAAGCTCTCTTCCGTCTACAAGATCGATCTCGACCTCCTGCAGGGGGAGGGCGGCGGCATCACCGGCCAGTTGCGCGAGGTCTTTTCCGATGCGCTGCTTTCCGGGGAGATCCCGGGCGATCAGGAGATCATCGAGGTCTCCGAAGCGGCGCCGAACGCGGCTCTCGGGATGGTCAAGCTCTATCGCGCCTACAGGGAGCAGGCCGCCCGGCTGAGCGACCTTGCCGACATGCTCGCCCGCGAAGGCCACCAGACCTCCGTCGCCGGTGCCCGCCTGCCGATCGACGAGGTCCGGGAGCAGCTTGAGCGGCGTCCGAATTTCTTCGCGGGCATCGAGGATGCAGCCGAGGAATTCAGCCGCCGCCTGTCCCCCGCCGATGATCTGCCTTCGGCGCTGAAGGCATGGCTGAAGGCGGAACACGGAATCGCGGTGCGGACCTTGCCGGTGCACGCCATGCCCAACCTGCGTCGCCGTTACGACCGGCATTCGATGCGTCTCTTCCTGTCGGAGCGCATGTCGCCCTTCGACCGCACGCGCGAGCTTGCCATGGAGGTGGCGCTGCTTGCGATCGGCCGCGAGATTTCCGCCGAGATTGATAGCCTGTCCTTCTCGACCAGCGAGGCGCGCCGGGTGGCGCGCTTCGAGCTGGCCCGCTATGCGGCCCACGCGCTGATGATGCCCTATGGCGCATTCCTGGCGGCGGCCCAGCGGGTGCGCTATGACGTCGACGTGCTGAGGTCTCGCTTCGATGTCTCGTTCGAACAGGCAGCGAACCGGTTGACCACCCTGGCACGCCCCGGAGCTCAGGGATCGGCCTGGTTCATGCTGGAGCTCGACCATGCCGGCAACGCCATTCGGCGCGCCGGAGCTCAGGGCTATCCCAGGTCGACCTTCGGCGGCCTCTGTCCCAAGCTCGGCATCCATTCGGCCTTCGCGCAGCCGGGCCAGGTCCTCGCGGAAGCGGTCGAGATGCCGGATGGAAGCGCATTCCTGACTGTCTCCCGTACGGTGGAGGGACCGCAGGCGGCGTTCGGAGAGAGGCTGAGGCGCACCGCGATCCTCCTCGGTTGCGAGTGGGCACAGGCGGCCGAGACGACCTATGCGCAAGCCATCGGTGCAACGACCGCCAGGGTGCTGGGTGGTCCGGCCTGCCGCCTTTGCGAGCGGCAGGGCTGCCTGGCCCGCGCGGAACCTCCCATTACGCGCCCGCTGGGCCTGGACGAAATGGTCACCGGGCTGAGCGCCTTCGATTTTCAATGAGCGCCTGAGGCGGCGCACATTTCACTTGTGGCTGCAAAATTTCCTTCTTACTCTCGCCCGATCATGGGGAACGGACCGTCCGGGCGGTCCTGCATAAAAGGGAACAGGAGAGATCATGAAAACCAACTTCCTCCGTCTTGCCGCAACCGTCGCCGGCGTCGCGATTGCCGCCACGGCCGCCGTCGCGCAGGAGCGCGTGGTCCATGTCTACAACTGGTCCGACTATATCGACGAGTCGATCCTGGAGGACTTCACAAAGGAAACGGGCATCAAGGTCGTCTACGACGTCTTCGATTCCAACGAGATCGTCGAGACCAAGCTGCTTGCAGGCGGTTCGGGCTATGACGTGGTCGTTCCGACCGGGCCTTTCCTGGCCCGGCAGATTCAGGCGGGCGTGTTCCAGAAGCTCGACAAGTCGAAGCTGACCAATCTCTCCAACATGTGGCCGCAGATCACCGAGAGGCTCGCCAAGTACGATCCCGGCAACGAGTTCGCCGTGAACTACATGTGGGGCACGACCGGTATCGGCTACAATGTCGACAAGGTGAAGGCGGCGCTGGGCGATGTCCCTGTCGACAGCTGGGACATCCTCTTCAAGCCTGAGAACGCCGAGAAGCTGAAGGCCTGCGGCGTCAACATCCTCGACGCCTCTGACGAGACTTTCGCGATCGCCATGAACTACATCGGCAAGGATCCCGACAGCAAGGAAACCGCCGATCTGGAGGCGGGCGGCGAGGTCTACATGAACATTCGCCCGCATGTGAAGACGTTCAATTCGTCCGCCTACATCGACGAACTCGCCAACGGCGATACCTGCATCACCATGGGATGGTCGGGCGACATCCTGCAGGCAAAGACTCGTGCCGAGGAGGCCGGTAACGGCGTCAATGTGGAATACGTGATCCCGAAGGAAGGCACCTACATGTGGTTCGATAACCTGGCCATTCCCGCGGATGCCAAGAATGTCGAGGAAGCCCACGAGTTCATCAATTACCTGATGAAGCCGGAGGTGATCGCCAAGGCCTCCAACTACGTCCAGTATGCGAACGGCAACCTCGCCTCGCAGGAGTTCGTCGACAAGGAAGTCCTGGCAAACCCGGCGGTCTATCCGCCGGAAGAGACCGTCTCCAAGCTCTTCACGATCTCTCCATACGGCCCGCGAGAGCAGCGCGTCCTCAACCGGCTCTGGACCCAGATCAAGACGGGTAGTTGAGCATCAGGGGCAGGTCCGAGACCTGCCCCTTCCTTTTCGTGGCGACAACGAAGCTCATTGGGGAGCGGCATGGCGAAATCTCTGGGACCTGTAAAACGCAAGTTCGCACCTTGGACTGATCCCGCCGCAGCTCCCTTCATCCGGTTCGAGAACATCACCAAGAAGTACGGCGACTTCACCGCCGTCAGCGATCTCAGCCTCGACATCTACGAGCGCGAGTTCTTCTCGCTGCTCGGGCCCTCGGGTTGCGGCAAGACCACGCTGATGCGCATGCTGGCGGGCTTCGAGGAGCCGACCGAAGGGCGCATCCTCCTCCAGGGGCAGGACATCTCCGGCGTTCCGCCCTATCGGCGGCCGACCAACATGATGTTTCAGAGCTACGCGCTGTTTCCGCACATGACGGTGGAGAAGAACATCGCCTTCGGCCTGGAGCAGGACAAGCTGTCGAAGGGCGAGATCGAGGCGCGCGTCCAGGAGATGCTGAAGCTCGTCAAGCTGGAGGAATTCGCCAGGCGAAAGCCGGGGCAGCTTTCCGGCGGGCAGCGTCAGCGCGTCGCGCTGGCCCGCTCGCTTGCCAAACGCCCCAAGGTGCTCCTGCTCGACGAGCCGCTCGGGGCCCTCGACCGGAAGCTGCGCGAGGAAACGCAGTTCGAACTGATGGACATCCAGCACACGCTGGGGCTCACCTTCCTGATCGTCCCCCATGACCAGGAGGAGGCGATGACCGTCTCCGATCGGATTGCCGTCATGGACAAGGGTGTGATCGTTCAGGTCGCAACGCCGGCGGAGATCTACGAGGCGCCCAACAGCCGCTACGTCGCGGACTTCATCGGCGATATCAATATCATGGAA
>JAEWKX010000388.1 GCA_023393575.1 Pseudomonadota bacterium | reverse complement strand
CATGGGATTTTTCTTCACATGCTCGGCGAGGTCGAGGCCGGCGCAGAAATGATCGCCATGGCCGTGGAGCACGACCGCCTTTGCCTCGCGTTCAGCACGGGCAACAGCCTCCGCGATTGCCTCCACGAATGCGTCGCTGATCGCATTGCGCTTCTCCGGCCGGTTCAGCCCGATATGGGCGACCTCCTCCTGAAGCTCGTAGGTCACGAAACTGCGTGCCGGCTGTTCGGCCATCCCTCGCGTCTCCATTGCCTGCAGAAGGGTTCCCCGCTTCCTTTTCTTTGTTTACGAGGAGATTGTTTCCTTGAAAACAAAAATCGCGAGTATCGATCTCTGGGAGGAGATGTCATGGCCGAAAAAGCCGTGCGTGACGCGAAGCTCTGGTCGCCCGCTATCAGATGGGAGGCACGCCCAAATGGCGAGATCCAAGTATGGCGGGAGGATCCTCTCGGTCCTTATCCGGATAAGCTGAACGAACGGCTGGTGTACTGGGCCGAGACGGTGCCGGAGCGTGTCTGGATGGCGGACCGGGAAGGGACGGATGCGTGGCAGACCGTCACCTACGGGGCGGCCCTGGACCGCGTTCGGCGTATCGGACAGTTCCTCCTCGACCTCGGGCTTTCTGCGGACCGGCCGCTCGTCATCCTCTCCGAAAACTCCATCGCGCATGCATTGCTGGCGCTCGGCGCACAGCATGTCGGAATTCCGTCAGCGGCAATCGCTCCTGCCTATGCCGTCAATCCCAGCGGTCTTGCCAAGTTGCAGGACATCGCCAGGCAGATCACGCCGGGCATGGTATTCGCCGAGAATGCCGGGGCGCTCTGCGAGGCGGTGGATGCCGCCTTCGACCCGGGTATCGCACTTGCCGGTGTCCGGAACCTGCCTGCCGGGCGGAAAAATACCTTCAGCTTTACCGACATTCTGAAGACCGAGCCGACGTCTCTTGTGGATGGCGCATTCGATCAGGTCGGGCCCGAGACGGTTGCAAAATTCCTGTTTACATCGGGCACCACGGGTTCGCCGAAGGCGGTGATCCAGACGCAGCGCATGCTGTGCTCCAATCAGGAGATGATTGCGGATTGCTACCAGTATTTCCGCGAGGAACCGCCGATCCTCGTCGATTGGGCCCCCTGGAACCATACGGCGAGCGGCAACAAGTGCTTTAACATAGCGATCTACAACGGTGGGACCTATTATATCGACCGGGGCAAGCCGACGCCCGCGCTTATGGGGCAGACGATCGCGAACCTGCGCGAGATTTCGCCGACATGGTACTTCAACGTGCCGTCGGGCTTTGAGATGCTGGTTCAGGCGATGGGCGAGGATGAAAACCTGCGGGTGAACTTCTTCAAGGACCTGAAGATGTTGATGTATGCCGGCGCCGGCATGGCGCAGCATACCTGGGACGCTCTCCTGGTGTTTTCCGAGCAGGCCACTGGCCAGCGGGTGCCGCTCTGCACGGGGATCGGCTCAACAGAGACGGCGCCGTTCGCCTTGTTCTGCACCGAACCGCAGGACCGGCCCGGTAATGTAGGCATCCCCGCCCAGGGTGTGACAATGAAGCTCGTGCCCTTCGACGACAGATACGAATTACGTTTGAAGGGGCCGAATGTGACGCCCGGATACTGGCGTAACGAGAAGCTCACAGCTGAAGCATTCGACGATGAGGGTTTCTACCGTATCGGCGATGCCGTGAAGTTCGTGGCGCCCGGCGACCCCCGCAGGGGGTTCTATTTTGACGGGCGAACGGCGGAAAACTTCAAGCTGCGGACCGGGACCTGGGTCACAGTGGGCGTGCTTAGGGCGCAATTGGTCAACCAGTTCGGCGGGCTGGTTCGGGATGCGGTCATCACCGGCGAGAATCGCGACGAGCTCGGTGCGCTGCTCGTGCCGTTCATGCCGGCACTCCGGTCACTGGTTTCCGGCCAAGGCGAAATGGCGGATGAGGAGATATTGGCACATTCCTCCGTCAGGGCCGCGTTCTCGGAGCACCTCGCGGAGCATCAGCGGCAGGCGACGGGCTCGGCAACTCGGATCATGCGGGTCATGCTGATGCATGAGCCGCTGCGCTTCGAGAAGGGAGAAGTAACGGACAAGGGCTCGATCAACCAGCGCGCCGTGCTTGCTCATCGTGCCGACCTCGTTGAAGTCCTTTATGGTGATTCATCTAGCGTGATCCGGGTGAAGAAGGAGCTTGCGGCATGAAGATCGAAGGATCGAGTGCGATCGTGACGGGTGGAGGATCGGGCCTTGGAGAGGCAACGGCCGGTATGCTCGCGCGCCTGGGCGCGGTGGTTCACGTCTTCGACAGAAATGCCGAGGCCGCCGAGAAGGTCGCGAGGGCGATCGGGGGCTTGGCTGTGGCGGGAGACGTCGCCAGCGAAGAGGATGCCGCCAATGCCGTCGAGATTGCGGCAGGGGCCGGCGACGGACTGCGCATCCTGGTCAATTGCGCCGGCGTCGCAGCCGCGGGCCGCATCCTTGGACGGGACGGGCCGCTGCCGCTGCCCGAGTTTGAGCGGGTGGTCCGCGTCAATCTCGTCGGCACGTTCAACATGATGCGGCTCGCGGCGGAACGGATGGCTGGAGCGACCGAACGGGACGACAAGGCGCGGGGCGTAATCGTCAACACCGCTTCCGTCGCCGCGTTCGAAGGTCAGGTGGGCCAGGCGGCCTATTCGGCCTCCAAGGGTGGCATCCTGTCGATGGCCTTGCCGGCGGCGCGCGAACTCGCCCGCTTCGGGATTCGCGTCAATACGGTGGCGCCCGGCATCTTCCTCACGCCGCTGCTGCTCGGCCTGCCGCAGGAAACGCAAGAGAGCCTCGGAGCTTCCATTCCCTATCCTTCCCGCCTCGGCGATCCCGCGGAATTCGCGGATGCCGTCCGATTCCTAATCGAGAACCAGTACGTGAACGGCGAGGTGATCCGGCTGGACGGCGCAATCCGGATGCAACCGAAGTGACCGGACATGGGCTTCGCTGATCAGGTCGAGCGGACCCGTGCGGCGCTCGCATCCACGCCGGGATGGCGGCTGCTCCAACAGTCCCGACCGGATTGCGATGATGCCACGGTCGCCGAGATTCTGGCGCAGGCGGCCGGCTTTTCGGAGCGGGTGCTCGCGCCGCTCAACCGCGTCGGAGATCGTCAGGGGGCCAGGCTTGTGGACGGGCGGGTGAAGACGCCCGACGGGTTCAGGGGCGCCTATCGGGACTACGCCCAGCAGGGATGGCTCGCCATGGACCTTCCTGAGCACGCAGGTGGCCAGGGATTGCCCCTCACGGTGCAGGCCGCCTGCGCGCCGCTCTTCGAGCGTGGCTGCGTCGCGCTGATGATGGCGGCGGCTTCGTCACGGGCCGCTGCGCATCTGCTGGACGAAATTGTGCCTAAAGAAACTGCAGGAGAATGGGTTCCGAAGCTTGCGGTGGGAGAATGGGCGGCGACGATCTGCATCTCTGAAAGTGATGCCGGTTCCGATGTCGGCCGCATCCGGACCAGGGCGGAGCAAACGAATGGCGGCTGGCGGATCACCGGCCAAAAAACGTGGATCTCTTTCGGCGACCACGATCTTGCCGAACGCATAGGCCACTGCCTGCTTGCCCGAACGGGCACGGAGCCGGGGACCCGGGGGCTGAGCCTCTTCCTGGTTCCGGACACGATCGACAGCTTGGCCAACGGCATCACGGTGCACCGGATCGAGGACAAGATGGGCCTGCACGGATCACCGACGTGCGCGTTGCTCTTCGAAGGATCGCAGGGATGGCTGATCGGAAGCGAAGGCAAAGGATTGCCGCAACTCTTCAGGATGATCGAGCTGATGCGGCTACAGACGGCATGCCAAGGACTGGGCTTGGCATCCGCGTCGGTCGATATTGCTGAGCGCTATGCCCAGGAAAGACGGCAGGGTGGGGATGCGGAGGAGGCCGCCATTCCGATCTCCGACCATCCGGATGTCCGCCGGCAGGTGAGGGTCATGCGCACCCGCACGGAGGTTCTGCGGCTGGCCGTTCTGGAACTGGCGTCGGCGATGGATATTGCCCGACTGGAGAGCCGCCCGGACAGGCTTCGAGAAGCCGACGATTTCTGCGCTTGGATGCTGCCGTTGATAAAGAACTTCGGCGCGGGAGCGGGGTTCGAGGTTGCCAACTCCGCCATCCAGGTCCTCGGCGGCGCGGGCTATACCCGCGACTGGCCGCTCGAACAGTACCTGCGGGATGCGCGCGTTATGACGATCTACGAAGGTACGACCGGCATGCAGGCGCTGGACTTCCTGACCCGCAGGCTCTGGGGGGACGAGGGAAGGGGATGCCGGGCGTTCTTGACGCGGGCGCGGCGTGAGTTGGCCTCGCTTCACGATCATCATCCGCAGGAGGTGCGGGACGCGTTGACAGTGCTTGATGACTTCCAGGCCTATGCCGAGGTGATGATGTCCCTGCGGAAGCGGCCGGAAGAAGCCTTCTATCGCGCCGGCGACTACTTCGATGCGGGATGGGCGGCATTGTCGGCGTGGCTGATGCTCAGGTTGCCTGAGAGGATATCAACGGCCTGAATAACCCTCAGGTGATGCCTGCCGGCGTTGCGGCATCCTAGCCAAGGAAGCCTATGCCGAGCCTTTCCGTGTTCGTATCGAAGCGAACGCGAATACGAAGGGGTTCCTCGGAATCTGTCGCATCGCCATCCCCCCGATCGAGCAGGCGGATGACTCCGGCGTTGCGCGCGGCGCCATATGTTCCTATCAGCATTATCCGGAGTTGGCCGGGGGAAGCATGAGCAGCGCGTTGACCGAAAGCAGACGTCGAATGGCCGCGGGTTTCGCGCGGATTTTTTCTGCTCCCTCGCTTCCGTTTCCGGCGCGCCGGCCATTCCTTGAACGGCCGGTCGTGATCGTGTCGATCTACCTGGCGCTTTCAATCCTGCTGATGTGGGGCGCCGATCGTTCGCTCGGGCTGTGGATGAAGGATTTTCCGGCGGAATTGCGGCCTTTCGCAAAATGGATCACGGATCTCGGGGAAGGCGTGGAGATCCTGGTCACGACCGGCGTCCTGCTCATCCTCAGCGTCTTCGTGCCGTCCAGCCGGTTGCGCAGGCGGATGGTCGTTGGCGCCAACTCCATAGCGGCCGCGGCCGCCTTGATATTCCTCTCGGTCGCCGGCGGGGGCCTGG
>JAEWKX010000387.1 GCA_023393575.1 Pseudomonadota bacterium | reverse complement strand
CTTCAGGGCATCAGCCGGAATGTAGTTGTCCGGATGGCCGAGATAGTTCGGCATGTAGAAGATGAACCAGGCGAAGACGAGCAGGAAGACCGACACGCCGAGCGCATCCTTGAGCGTCGCATAGGGCGTGAAGGCAACGGTGTCCGTCTTCGTCTTCACTTCTACGCCGGTCGGGTTCGTCTGACCGGTTACATGCAGCGCCCAGATGTGCAGCACGACGACGCCGGCGATCATGAACGGCAGCAGGTAGTGCAGCGAGAAGAAGCGGTTCAGCGTCGGCTGGTCCACCGCAAAGCCGCCAAGCAGGAACTGCTGGATCCACTCGCCGACCAGCGGGAAGGCCGAGAAGAAGCCGGTGATGACGGTCGCGCCCCAGAAGGACATCTGGCCCCACGGCAGGACATAGCCCATGAATCCGGTGGCCATCATCAGCAGGTAGATGACCACGCCGAGGATCCAGAGGATCTCACGCGGCGCCTTGTAGGAGCCGTAGTAGAGGCCGCGGGCGATGTGGAGATAGACGGCGATGAAGAAGAAGGATGCACCGTTCGCATGCATGTAGCGCAGCAGCCAACCATGGTTGACGTCGCGCATGATCTTCTCGACGGAATTGAAGGCAACGGTCGTTTCGGCCGCGTAATGCATGGCCAGAACCACGCCCGACAGGATCTGGACGATCAGCATCACCGACAGCATGGCGCCGAAGGTGTAGGCATAGTTCAGGTTGCGGGGAACGGGATAGGAAACGAAGCTGTCGTGGATCATGCGCGGCAGCGGGAGCCGCGAGTCGATCCATTTCTCGATGCCGGAAGCCGGCTGGTATGTGGAATGACCGCTCATTGATTAGACCCCCTCACCCGATCTGGATCACTGTGTCGGACGTAAACGTGAAAGTCGGCACCGGCAGGTTGGTCGGCGCCGGACCTTTCCGGATACGGCCGGCCGTATCATAGTGCGAACCGTGGCAGGGACAGAACCATCCGCCGAAATCTCCGGACTGGCCAAGCGGAACGCAGCCGAGGTGGGTGCAGGAGCCGATCATGACGATCCAGTTCTCCTTGCCTTCGCCGGCGGAGCGGGCGAGGTCGGTGGCTTCCGCGTTCGCGTCGATGTTGTCGTTGCGGGCGATTGGGTCCTTGAGCTCGTCGAGTGCCACGGCATTGGCGGCTTCGAGTTCCTGCTCCGTCCGGTTGCGGATGAAGACAGGTTTGCCGCGCCACTTGACGGTGAGCGACATGCCCGGCTCGACGGCCGACACGTCCACCTCGATCGAGGCCAGCGCCAGGGTCGAGGCGTCCGGCCGCATCTGGTCGATGAAAGGCCAGGCCACCGCCGCCGCTCCGACCACGCCGGCCATGCCGGTGGTCAGGTATAGGAAATCACGGCGAGTGGGCTCGCCCAGTGTTTCGCTGTGTGTCTCGTGCTCGCTCACGGCTCAAACATCCTTCTCACGCAATTCGCGAAAACCGCATTTGCCCCTCAGCCGGAGAAGTGGAACTGGCCATAATTGGAACACAGATTCCCCGGCAATTTGGCGCCTTCTATGCTTGATCGCAAAATATGTCCAGTCTTGGCAAGCGGATAGGAGCCAGTTTGTCGCGGCGTCTCGGCAGCCTTCCCGGCACTGTGGCGCGGGCGCGATACAAGGCGGTCCGGGCCGCCTTCTACACCCGCCGCGGGCGCCCTTCCCCCGTTAACCGCAGCACCGCCTTTGCGTTGCGGCACGGCAGCCCCCGTGGTACAGCCCGACGCGCGGAGGCGACCCAGGGGATCGGGCTGGATGAGACACCTAATGTCGGTGGCGTTATGCGTCATCGTGTCGCTTGTGCTCCTGGGGATCTGCATCCGCTATGTCAGCGGGTTCTGGCTCTTCACCACCCTGCACAGCCTGCAACTGCATCTCTCGTTGCTTTGCGCCCTTGCCCTGGCCCTGGCACTTCTGCTTCACCGCACGATGCTGGCCTCCCTGCTTCTCGCCGCGTCCCTGGGCCTGGCGGGGCATGCGGCCTGGATGATGCAGGATCTGGCGCAGGGCGGTGGGACGGGTCCAGGTTCTCCGGTCCTCAGGCTGATGTCGTTCAACATCCTGATGGACAACCTCGGGAATGCGCCGGCGATCCGGGACGCGATTCTCGGATCGGGGGCCGACGTGGTGAACGTCATGGAGGCGGCGCCGCTGAAGGCGGAGCTCCCGGCGCTGGCGGCGCTCTATCCCTATCGCATCGGTTGCGGCGAGATGACGATGCGATGCGACCTGATGGTCCTCTCGAAGACCCCGCTGGAAGCCCGCTCCATCCATTCGCTCAGCACCGTCTTCGAAGAGCGCATGATGGTTTCCGCCCTTTCATGGCACGGGTCCACGATCCATCTTGCGGCGATCCATACGACCAAGCCCTATTTCGACAGCTTCCAGACCCACGAGTTGATAAGGGCCGCGCAGGTGCTTGAGCGCCTGGAAGGCCCATTGCTGGTATCGGGGGATTTCAACGCCTCGAGCCTGGCTCCCAACATCCGCACGTTCCTCCGCTGGACCGGCCTGCGGAAAGCCCCGTGGGAGCCCGCGACATGGCCGGAATGGGCCGGCTGGCTGGGCGTGCCGATCGACCATGTCTACGCACGCGAACCACTCAGGATACGAAGGCTCGAACGGCTTGCCTCCTCGTTCGGCTCGAACCACCACGGCCTGGTGGCCGAGATCGTGCTGACGGATCGCTGACGGGCGTTATTGCGCGGCATCCGCAGCCAGGAAGCCTCCCGACTGTCGCGCCCAGAGATCGGCGTAGATGCCGTTGGCCGCGACCAGCTGCGCATGGCTCCCCTGCTCCACGATCCGCCCCTGGTCCATTACGATAAGACGGTCGAGCGCGGCGATCGTCGACAGCCGGTGGGCGATGGCCAGCACCGTCTTGCCCTGCATCAGCCGCTCCAGGTTGGATTGGATCGCCGCCTCCACCTCCGAGTCGAGCGCCGAGGTCGCCTCATCCAGCACCAGGATCGGAGCGTTCTTCAGCATCACCCTGGCTATCGCGATCCGCTGCCGCTGGCCGCCGGAGAGCTTCACGCCCCGCTCCCCCACATGCGCATCGAAGCCTTTCCGGCCCCGCTGGTCCTCGAGCTCGGCGATGAAGCCTGCGGCCTCCGCGCGCAGGGCAGCCTGCCGCAACTGCTCTTCGCTCGCATCCGGACGCCCGAACAGGATGTTGTCGCGGATCGACCGGTGCAGGAGCGATGTATCCTGCGTGACCATGCCGATCTGCGCCCTGAGCGATTCCTGCGTCACCCGCGCGATATCCTGTCCGTCGATGAGGATGCGGCCCTGCTCCAGCTCGTAGAAGCGCAGCAGAAGATTGACCAGCGTGGACTTACCCGCTCCGGAACGTCCTACTATGCCGATCTTCTCGCCCGGACGGATGGTGAGCGACAGGTCGTCGATCACGATCCTGCTCCTGCCGTAGTGGAAGCTGACGTTCTCGAACCTGATCTCGGGCGCCCGCACGGTCAGCGTCTCGGCGTCCGGCCTATCGACAAGCCCGATCGGCTGGGAAATGAGTTCCGCCGAGTTCTGGACCGTGCCGAGATTGCGCATCAGGCCGTTGAGCTGGGTCATCAGCCGGCCGAGCAGGAAATTGAGGCGCAGCATCAGCGCCATGGTGAAGGCGACGGCCCCGGAACTGATGAGCCCGCCGAGCCACAGGTGGATGCTGAGCGCGCCCATCATCACGATCATCGTGCTCGACAGCAGCGCCATCGAGGCCCGGACCCCGGTCAACAGGCGGGTGAAGCGGAGGATCGTCGCCTGGAAGCTCTCGAAACCGGAACGCATGTAATGGTCGTTCGCCTCGTCGCTGCCGAAGAGGCGAAGGGTCTGGATATTGGAGTAGGAATCCACCATCCGCCCGCTGATCATCGAGCCGGCTTCTGCGGAGAGCTTGGAGTGCTCCCGGATGCGCGGGACGAAGTATCTTGCCAGGAATGCGAAGACGATCAGCCAGGTCAGGACGACGAGGGCAAGGCGCAGGTCGAGCTGCGCGACCAGCACCAGCGTCGACACCGAATAGATCAGCACGAACCACAGGCTATCCATCAGCGTCGTCAGCACGTCGCCCGCCGCCTGCCCCGCCGACCACACCTTGGTGACGATCCGTCCCGAAAAGTCGTTCTGGAAGAAGGAGAGCGACTGGCGCGAGACATGGACGTAGGATTGCCAGCGGACGAGGTTGTAGAAGCCCGGCGTGATGATCTGCTGGTCGACGAGCGCGGTGAGGGAGGCGATCGCGAAACGCCCAACGCCGATCACCAGCGCCATCAGCAGCAGTTCGCTCCCGTATGCCCCCATCAATCCGGACCATCCCTCGGCCCGGTCGATGGTGGCGAGGATGTCGACGACGCGGCCGACGAACCAGAACATCGCCGCCTCGACGCCGGCAGCCGCCCCGCCCAGCACCAGCATCGCCAGGAACGGCGCCTTGGCCTGCCGCACATAGAACCAGATGAAGCCCGCCAGGCCGGCCGGTGGATTGAGGTCGTCGCGCCTTTCGAAGGGGCGGATCCGGTTCTCGAAATAGCGGACGATTTTTATCATGGCCGGGATATATGTCCTTTCCCCTCCCCAGGCAAAGGGCCGGCGGCGGCCCATTGAGGGCTATCGCCGGAGCCGGTCGAAACGGGCGACCGGTGGCCGCCCGTTTCAGTGGTACAGGGGGACTGACCCCCGGGTGAATGGCCGCGCCTGTCAGAACTCCGAGTAGTCTCTCCCGGCTGCTGCCGATGATGCGCTACCGAAGGAGGATGCGATCCGTGCTCCCATTGCCCGTACGGGCGACATCACCGGGCGCGAGTGGGGTGTCGCCGGACGCACATCCGGCCGGTCTCTCCCGCGCTTGAACTGGGCCAGCAGGTCGTTGAGTGCCGCCGCCTGAGCGGCGAGGCTTCGGCTTGCGGCCGTCGTTTA
>JAEWKX010000397.1 GCA_023393575.1 Pseudomonadota bacterium | reverse complement strand
CTCCAAGGAAGCCCGCGAAAAGGCTGACGCGGAGCTCAAGAAGCTGCGGCAGATGAGCCCGATGTCGGCGGAAGCGACGGTTGTCCGCAACTATCTCGACTGGCTGCTCGGCATCCCGTGGGGCAAGAAGTCGAAGATCTAGACGGACCTCAACAACGCCGAGAAGATCCTCGAGCTCGACCACTTCGGCCTCGACAAGGTCAAGGAGCGCATCATCGAGTATCTCGCGGTGCAGGCTCGTGCCACGAAGATCAAGGGCCCGATCCTGTGCCTGGTTGGCCCTCCGGGCGTCGGCAAGACCTCGCTCGCCCAGTCTATCGCCAAGGCGACCGGCCGCGAATACGTGCGCATGGCACTCGGCGGTGTTCGTGACGAAGCCGAAATCCGTGGTCACCGCCGTACCTATATCGGCTCGATGCCCGGCAAGGTCATCCAGTCGATGAAGAAGGCGAAGAAGTCGAACCCGCTCTTCCTGCTCGACGAGATCGACAAGCTCGGCCAGGACTATCGCGGCGATCCGTCCTCGGCGCTGCTGGAGGTGCTGGATCCGGCACAGAACTCGACCTTCATGGATCACTACCTGGAAGTCGAATACGACCTGTCGGACGTGATGTTCATCACCACGGCGAACACGCTGAACATCCCGGCGCCGCTGATGGACCGCATGGAGATCATCCGGATCGCCGGCTATACCGAAGAGGAAAAGCTGGAAATCGCCAAGCGTCACCTGCTGCCGAAGGCGATCAAGGAGCATGCGTTGCAGCCGAACGAATTCTCGGTCGGCGACGATGCCCTGATGGCGGTCATCCAGCAGTACACCCGCGAAGCCGGCGTGCGTAACTTCGAACGCGAACTGATGAAGCTGGCCCGCAAGGCGGTGACCGAGATCATCAAGGGCAAGACGAAGTCGGCCGAGGGCACGGCGGCCAACATTCACGACTATCTCGGTGTTCCGCGCTGCCGCCACGGCGAGGCCGAGCGGGACGACCAGGTCGGCGTCGTGACGGGCCTTGCGTGGACCGAGGTGGGCGGTGAACTGCTGACCATCGAAGGCGTGATGATGCCCGGCAAGGGTCGCATGACGGTTACCGGCAACCTTCGGGACGTCATGAAGGAGTCGATATCCGCGGCGGCATCCTATGTCCGCGCGCGGGCCGTCGATTTCGGCATCGAGCCGCCGCGCTTCGACAAGTCGGACATCCACGTCCACGTGCCGGAAGGTGCGACCCCGAAGGACGGTCCGTCGGCCGGTGTTGCGATGGCGACTGCCATCGTCTCGATCATGACGGGCATTCCGGTGGACAAGAACGTCGCGATGACGGGGGAAATCACCCTGCGCGGCCGTGTTCTGCCGATCGGCGGCCTGAAGGAGAAGTTGCTCGCAGCACTCCGCGGCGGCATCAAGAAAGTTCTGATCCCGGAAGAGAATGCCAAGGATCTGGCTGACATCCCGGACAACGTGAAGAACAACATGGAGATCGTTCCGGTGTCCCGCATGGGCGAGGTGATCGAGCATGCGTTGATCCGCAAGCCGGAGCCGATCGAGTGGGACGGCTCCATCGAGACGCCGGTTATTGCCACGGTGGAAGGTGTCGACGACACCGGAAACGCCATCGCCCACTAAGGGCGATGCGTGGCAATATGCCAATATGGCACGATCTGAAAAAAAAGCCGGCCTCAAGCCGGCTTTTTTGGTGAAAATGAAGCTCTGCCCCTTGTTTTTCAGGCTGTAGCCGGGCTTGTGACTTGCGAAGGCCCGACGGGGATTTAATGTCGGGCCGGATAACTTGAGTCGTTTCAATACCATTTGAAAGGGGTGGAAACATGAACAAGACTGAACTCGTTACCGCTGTCGCCGAAAAGGCTGGTCTCTCCAAGGCTGACGCTGCGTCTGCAGTCGATGCAGTATTCGACACTGTTCAGGCCGAACTGAAGAACGGCGGCGACATTCGTCTGGCCGGTTTCGGCAGCTTCTCCGTTTCGCGTCGCGAAGCCTCCAAGGGCCGCAACCCGTCGACCGGCGCGGAAGTCGATATTCCGGCTCGCAACGTGCCGAAGTTCTCGGCCGGCAAGGGCCTGAAGGACGCCGTCAACAGCAAGTAAGCTGTCGTCTGGCAGACATCTCGAAGGCCCGGCTATCCCGGGCCTTTTTTCGTTGCGCTGCGACCTTTTCTTAGGGGCGGCTAACATTTTTCCGCTGTCATCGGCCTGTCACGCAGTTGCCGCACAAGCTCCCTGTTCGCTCATGGACAGGAGGGCTTCCCATGAAAATTTCCGCACGCGCCGCGTTGACCGCGGCCCTGCTCGGGTCCGCGGCGCTGCCCGCAGCCGCCGAACCCGTCTTCAACCGCATCGCATCCTTCCCCGTTGCCGCCAATCTTCCCGAAGGCGAAGACAAGGCCACGTCTTCGGAGATCATCACCGCCCCGCCGGACGGCAATACACTCGTCTATTCCGATGCGCCGGGGGGTACGATCGGTTTCATCGACATCACCGATCCCAAGGCTCCCAAGGCCGGCGGTTCGATTGCGATCGACGGCGAGCCCAATTCCGTTGCCGCCGCCGGCGCGAAGGTTCTCGTCACCATCGACCGCACCGAGGACATGACCAAGCCTGCCGGTGAGCTGGGCGTGGTCGATGTCGCGTCGAAGACGCTGGAGACCACCTGCGACCTCGCCGGCCAGCCGGATTCCGTCGTCGTTTCGCCGGACGGCACCTTTGCGGCCATTGCCATCGAGAACCAGCGCGACGAGGAACTGAACGAGGGTGAGATCCCGCAGTTGCCCGCCGGTGAACTGCTGATTCTCGCCCTTGACGACGGCATCCCGGCCTGCGGCGCCATCAGGCGGGTCGACCTCACCGGTCTCGCCGCCGTTGCTCCGGAAGATCCCGAGCCGGAATTCGTCAACATCAATGCCGACGGCGAAATCGCGGTGACGCTGCAGGAAAACAACCACGTCGTGATCGTCGACAGCAAGACCGGCACCGTCACCGGTCATTTCACCGCCGGCACGGTCGATCTCACGGACGTGGACACGAAGAGCAACGGTGCGCTGGAGTTCAATGGAAAGCTGGAGAGCGTGCCGCGTGAGCCGGATTCGGTGAAATGGCTCGGGACGGATCGTCTGGTCGTCGCCAACGAGGGCGACTACAAGGGCGGCTCGCGCGGCTTCACCATTTTCGACCGCTCCGGCAAGGTCCTCTACGATGCCGGCATGTCGCTCGAACACGAGATCGCCCGCATCGGCCACTTCCCCGACAAGCGCGCCAAGAACAAGGGCATCGAGCCCGAAGGCATGGAGGCGGCGAGCTTCGGCGGCCAGCAGTACTTCTTCGTGCTTGCCGAGCGCGCTTCGGTCGTCGCCGTCTACAAGGACACGGGCGCCGAGCCCGAGCTCGTCCAGCTCCTGCCGTCCGGCATCTCCCCCGAGGGGGCGGTCGCCATCCCCGGCCGCAACCTGCTTGCGACCGCGAACGAGGCCGACCTCGGTGAAGATGGCGGCGCCCGCTCGCATGTCATGATCTACGAGCTGGCGGAAGGCGAGAAGGCCTATCCCACGCTCGTTTCCAACGACGTGGACGGCAAGCCGCTCGGCTGGGGCGCACTCTCCGGTCTCGTCGGCGATGCGGAGAAGGACGGTATCCTCTATGCGGTCAGTGACAGCGTCTATGCCATGCAGCCGTCGATCTTCACCATCGACACGACGAAGAAACCGGCCGAGATCACGAGTGTCTTGCGCGTGACCCGCAACGGCCAGCCTGCCCAGAAGCTCGACATCGAGGGGATCGCGCTCGACGGCAAGGGTGGCTTCTGGCTCGCTTCGGAAGGCGACAGCGCCAAGCTGGTCGGCCACGGCCTCTACAACGTCAACGCCAAGGGCGAGATCAAGGCGGAGATCGGACTGCCGCCCGAGCTGCTCTCGGGCGAGAGCCGCTATGGCTTCGAAGGCGTGACGACGGTCGGCGAAGGCGAAGACACGACGCTCTGGATGGCTGTCCAGCGCGAGTGGAAGGATGACGAGAAGGGAACCGTGAAACTCGTCTCCTATAATCCGAAATCGAAGGAGTGGGGTGCGGTGCGCTACCCGCTCGACAAGGCCGAGGCCGGCTGGGTCGGCCTCTCGGAGATCACCGCCCATGGCGACCACCTCTATATCGTCGAGCGCGACAATCTGCTCGGCGACAAGGCAAAGCTGAAGAAACTCTACCGCGTCGCCATCGCGGACTTGAAGCCGGCGAAGCTGGGCGAGGCGCTGCCGCTGGTGGCGAAGGAAGAAGTCCATGACTTCCTTCCGGATCTCAAGTCGGTCACCAACGGCTATGTCGTCGACAAGCTGGAAGGCTTTGCCTTCGACAAGTCCGGCAAGGCCTTCGCGGTGACCGACAACGACGGCGTCGACGATTCGTCCGGCGAGACGCTGTTCCTTCCGGTGACGATCAACGCCACCAACTGAGCTGCCGCGCCAGAGCAAGGAAAAGGCCGGGGTTTCGCCCGGCCTTTTTCGCGTCCAGCGGATCGGGGATCCGGCGTCTGCAGGGGCCGCGCGGTTTGCGCCGGCAGGAAAGGCATATGCCTGAACGACCGCAATCCCTTGTGGCCATAGCATGTCTATCCACAGGCCTGTCCGGCGGATGCTTTCGCCGTGCCCCTCCTTTGCCTAAAACAGCGGCTCAGGTGAGATACAGAGCCAGGCGATTCGAATGTCCTCCTTCTCTTTCATCCATGCCGCTGACCTGCTCCTCGGC
>JAEWKX010000283.1 GCA_023393575.1 Pseudomonadota bacterium | reverse complement strand
GAGCACCACCGGGTCGTGCGAGGCCAGTTCCCGGGAGGTCGAGAAATCACTGTAGAACCACGGAGGAGATCCGAAGAAGCGCTCCCGCTCGACGGAAGCCAGAGCCGCAAGCAGCCTTGGATCGTCGACCACCCCCGCCTTCGCCAGAACCTGTCGCGCGAAGAGCTGGCGATGAAACTGCTGATCTTCCATCATTGTGAAGCCTCCGGTATCGCTGCGAGGCAGCTGCGCTTGAATTCATGGCCGCGATCAATTCTTCACGCAAATGAATTGGTTCCTCCTTCGCCCGAGGAGTAGATGGCCATCATAAGCGGAACAGACGAGCGGAAACATCCAGATGGCCACCACCGACGCCCCCGCCCCGGCGAAGAACGAGGATTCCGCACGCGGTTTCGCCTTCGCGCTGACGGCGTATTTCCTGTGGGGATTCCTGCCGATCTACATGAAGGCGGTGGCGCACATGTCGCCGTTCGAGGTTCTGGCGCACCGCGTCGTGTGGTCCGTGCCGGTGGCGGGTGTCGTGCTGCTGATCCTTCGCCGGACGTCGGAGCTCAAGGCGGCGGTCCGCTCGCCCCCCACGATGATGATGGCAGGTCTCACCGCCGCCCTCATCACGGTGAACTGGGGCATTTATGTCTGGGCGATTTCCGTCGACCGTGCCCTCGATACGGCCCTCGGCTATTTCATCAACCCGCTTTTCAGCATCTTCCTCGCCGCCGTCCTGCTGAAGGAACGGCTGCAGCCGGTGCAACTCATCGCGATCGTGCTGGTCGTGGTGGCCGTTGCCATCCTGACTTACGATGCCGGCGGCCTCCCGTGGGTGGCGCTGATCCTCACCGTCAGCTGGGGGTTCTACGCCTTCTTCCGCAAGACACTTCCTGTCGGACCGAACCAGGGCTTCTTTCTCGAAGTGCTGATCCTCAGCCCGCCCGCGCTCGCCTACATCGTCTATGCCGAGACATCCGGCAGCGGGCATCTGCTCCACGGCAGCCTCTCAGACACGCTGCTTCTCGTGGCAAGCGGGCTGGTGACCGCCGGCCCGCTGATGATCTACGCCAATGGGGCGAAGCTGCTGCGGCTGTCGACCATCGGCATCATGCAGTACATCGCACCAACCATGATCTTCCTGATCGCGGTCTTCGTTTTCCACGAGCCGCTCAGCATGGTGAAGCTCGGCGCCTTCATGCTGATCTGGTCGGCGCTCGCCATCTATTCCTGGGCGATGCTGCGTCCGGGCCGCCGCGCCTAACGCCCGTCCTGCCGGCGTGATGGGGATCGCCTCCTAAAGACGCGAGATCACGGCGGCTTCGCCGGATGCCGGAGTGCGGGCGCCATCCCGATCCAGGATTGCCGGAACAATGTCTTCGACATCGTCGATCACCATCGGCTGGACGAGATGGGCGCGGTGGATGAAACCCTGATCGCGCATGTGCTCGACGAGATCGAGCATCGGCTTCCAGAACCCGCCGATATTGGCAAAGACCATCGGCTTCTCGTGGCGTCCGAGCTGTGCCCAGGTCATGATCTCAACGATCTCCTCCAGCGTGCCGATGCCCCCGGGAAGCGTCACGAAGGCATCCGAGCGCTCGAACATCGCATGCTTTCGCGCGTGCATGTCCTGCGTGACGATCAATTCGTCGAGCTGGCCGAGCGAATGCCGGGTGGCCTCCATGTCCACGAGGAAATCCGGTATGATGCCCGTCACCTGTCCGCCATGGGCAAGGACACCCGCCGCGACTGCGCCCATGATGCCTTTGGTGCCGCCGCCATAGACCAGCCGAAGCCCGTGGGCGGCAATGGATTTTCCAAGCGCACGGCCGGCGGCGAGGTAGGCAGGGTCACGGCCGGGTTGGGAGCCGCAATAGACGCAGATCGACTGTAGAGGCAATTGTCTACTCCAGAAGGGTGCATGAGGGCGAGCCGCGAGCACGGTCATGTGCAAAAGTGGTCGCAAATGGACGTAACCGCAAGCCCGAAGAGACCGAAAAGCTTGTGAAGCCAGTAGGAAAGAGTTAATTCCAGACAGGCGGCACTCTTCCGCCCGGAGACGTATGAACATGAGAAATCGCGCCGGTTGGCTGGCACTTTCCGTCCTTGCAGCGGCAACCCTGCTGATGGTCTTCTTCGTGCTGCCGCGAATTTCCGATGACGGCCAGCAACTCTCGGAAGCGATCAACAATGCCGGCGAGACCGTCAAGGACGCCGTGAGCGAAAAGACGCCGGCATCCGAGGCCTCCAAGGAGCAGCCGGCGGAGGTCGTCTCCACGCCGTCCGGCAGCGCACCGGCGGATGGACCGGCGGATGCGGCCACGCCGCACCAGACTGCGCCGGCAGCCAATCCGCCGTCAGAGACCGCAGCCGCCCCCGTCGTGCCCGCTTTCGACGTTCTTCGGGTCGAACCGGACGGCTCCGCCGTCATCGCCGGCCGCGCGGAGCCGGACGCCATGGTGGAAGTGACATCCGGAGACAAGATCGTGGCCGCCGTCAAGGCCGGACCGAGCGGTGATTTCGCGCTGGTGCTGGAGCAGCCGCTGGCTGCCGGCGACCACGAACTGGTGCTGCGTGCGACGGGCAAGGCCGGCCGGACGGTCGTTTCGGAGGAGACGGCAACCGTCTCCGTCCCCGAGAACGCCGAGGGGAAGCTGCTCGCAATGGTGACGAAGCCGGGCAAAGTCAGCCGGCTCATCAACGTACCGGCCGCCGGCGCCGAGCCCTCGGCGACACTGGCTGCGGCTCCGGCGGAAGACGACACGTTACCTTCGCCGGTACTGCCTGCCCTCCCCGGTGCGGCGTCCGATCTGGTGGCGGCAGCCCCGACGATTGCACCCGCCGTATCTCCCGTTTCCGGCGAGGCGCCCGCAGGGGCTGCGGACATCCAGGTGACCGCCGTCGAAATCGAAGGAAACCGGCTGTTCATCGCCGGGCGCGCGCCCTCCGGTGCATCGCTTCTCGGCTTTGCCAACGACCAGTCCATCGGCCGCGCGAAGGCGACCGGCGAGGGTAACTTCGTCATCGAAGGCAGCATCGACCTTCCGGTCGGCAACCACATCATCGGCGTCGAATTGCTGGACAGTGCCGGAAAGACGGCGCTTCGCGTCGAGGTGCCATTCAACCGGCCGGCCGGCGCGCAGGTCGCGGCCGTGGCGGGACAGGAGGGGCCCGATGTCGTTTCAGCGATCGACGGCGGCGCCTTCGACAAGCTGCGGAACGAAACCGGGCGGGCGTTTGCCCTGCTGAAGGAGCTTTATCGGGACGGCCGGCAACCGACGCCGGAGGAATTGGCCGCGGCCCGCTCGGGCACGGCGATCGCACTGAAATCACTCTGGGATTACCGCGTTCCCGCAGGCGCCGGCGCCGCTGCGGGCGACATCGTGGAGCAGACGGCGAAAAAGGCAAGCGAAGCTC
>JAEWKX010000194.1 GCA_023393575.1 Pseudomonadota bacterium | reverse complement strand
CTGGGCAACATGGGCGGGCCGATGGCCGCCAACCTGGTGAAGGCCGGGTACGAGGTGATAGGTTTCGACCTCTCCCAGGAGTCGTGCCAGGCAGCGACAGCCAATGGGGTCACTGTCGTTGCCAGCGCAGTGGATGCGGCGAAGCATGCGGACGCCGTGGTGACGATGCTTCCAGCAGGCAAGCATGTGATTTCAGTCTGGAAGGAACTGACGGCTACGGTGCAGCCGGGCACGCTTCTGATCGATTGCTCGACGATCGACGTGGAGAGTGCCCGCCAGGCACATGAAATGGCGAAGGAGGCGAGCTGCCTCTCGCTCGACGCGCCGGTTTCCGGCGGCACCGGCGGCGCAACCGCCGGCACGCTGACCTTCATGGTCGGCGGTGCTACCGAGGCTTTTGCCCGCGGCGAGCCGGTGCTGCAGAAGATGGGCAAGAAGATCGTCCATTGCGGCGATGCCGGAGCAGGGCAGGCCGCCAAGATCTGCAACAACATGATCCTCGGCATCACCATGGCGGGCGTCTGCGAGGCCTTTGTCCTTGGAGAGAAGCTCGGGCTTTCGCATCAGGCCCTGTTCGACGTCGCCTCCACCTCTTCCGGCCAATGCTGGTCGATCAACACCTACTGCCCGGTTCCGGGGCCGGTGCCGACCTCGCCTGCCAATAACGGCTACAAGCCAGGCTTCGCGGCCGCGTTGATGCTCAAGGACCTGAGGCTATCGCAGGAAGCTGCCGGGGCGGCAGGCGCAAGCACCGAGATGGGCGCGCATGCGGCAGACCTCTATGAGCGGTTCAGCGCACTCGGCCATGGCGGCGATGACTTTTCGGGCCTGATCAACTTCCTGCGGGAGAAAGGTTAGCAAACGCGCCGGTTCAATCGTCGGAATAACGCTCCTCCGCCCACGGGTCGCCGCGCATATGGTAGCCGTTCTGTTCCCAGAATCCCGCCCGGTCGGCCGATAGGAATTCGATCCGATTGAGCCACTTCGCGCTCTTCCAGAAGTAGAGATGCGGCACGACGAGCCGCACGGGGCCGCCATGCTCCAGGCTCAGCGGCTCCCCCTGCCAACGGTGGACGAGCATGGCATCCTCGGCGGCGAAATCGGACAGCAACAGGTTGGTGGTATAGCCGTCATAGCTCGTCAGCATCACGGCGGCGGCCTCCGCCTTCGGACGAAGGACTTGGAGAAGATCGCGGATGGAAACGCCGGTCCACCGGTTGTCGTAGCGCGACCAGGTGGTCACGCAGTGGATGTCAGAACGGGTTTCCGCCTGCGGCAGCTCCAGAAATTCGCTCCAGTCGAAGGTGCGGGCATTGTCGACGAGACCGCGGACCTCCAGCCGCCACTGCGCAGCCGAGACCTGCGGTTGCTGGCCGAGGTCGAGCACCGGCCAGTTCCTCACCAGGTGCTGCCCCGGCGGCAGCCGTTCCGTTTCGGGGCGTGAGACCCTGCCGGTGAGAAAGCGGCCCTCATCCGCCCATTGCCGCTTTGTACGTGTGAGCTTGATGTCCTCGGATGTGGGCTCGTCGGTCATAACCTGTCCTTTCGTGGCGATCTCGTCCTTGCCAGCGACGATATTCTGGTAAATGAGTGGGCAGATCAAATGCCGCGCGCCGTATCGGAGCGCCATCCTTGGAATGCCCATGCCTGCCTTCAATCCTCTCGTAGAAAGACTTGCTCCGCCGCCGGTTCCGTCCGTCTTCGCCTGGAGCAGGTCGTATGACGGCTCGCGCGGGCCGCTGATCGACCTGTCGCAAGCCGTTCCCGGCTATCCGCCACATCCGGACATGCTGTCCCTGCTGGGCGAGATGGCCTCGTCGACCGCCTATTGCGGCTACGGGCCGATCGAAGGCGATTCCGGCCTTCGCAGCGCCTATGCCGAGCATGTGAGCCGGGTTTATGGTGCCGCGCTAACGCCCGATAACACGCACATCACCTCGGGCTGCAACGAAGCGTTCGCCAGCGCGATCATGGCAGTGGCCGGCCCTGGCCAGACTGTCCTCATGACCAATCCGTTCTATTTCAACCACGACACCACGCTGGCGATGATGGGCGTTAGGATGCGGACCGTCACCTGCCATCCGGAGGACGGGTTCGTTCCGCGGGTGGATGCCATCGCCGCGGCCATTACGCCGGAGGTCCGGGCTCTGGCGCTGGTTTCACCGAACAATCCGACAGGCGCCGTCTATCCGCCCGGCCTGCTGCTGCAGGTCTTCGAACTCTGCCGCGACAAGGACATCTGGCTGATCCTCGACGAGACCTACCGCGATTTCCTGCCGGAGGCCGGCCGGCCGCCGCACGGTCTCTTTGCGCAGAAGGGTTGGCAGGACCGGCTGATAGGCCTCTACAGCTTTTCCAAATCCTTCTGCATTCCCGGCCATCGGCTCGGCGCCATTACGGCCGGCCCCAGAGTCGTCGAACAGGTCGCCAAGGTCATGGACAACCTGCAGATCTGTGCTCCGCGCGCGGCTCAGGCCGCTGTCGCCAAGCCTCTCCCGCTGCTTGCCGACTGCCGGGAGGAAAACCGGCGGGAGATCGTCCGCCGAGCCGAGGCGCTGAAGAGCGTCATGGCGACGGTGCAAGACTGGCGGGTCGATGCGGTCGGAGCCTATTTCGCCTTCGTCCGGCACCCGTTTTCGTCTCTGGAATCCGCTGCGGTGGCCGAGCGTCTTGCGAAGCAGGCGGGGATACTTTGCATTCCCGGCGACTATTTCGGGGAAGGCCAGCAGCGCTACCTGCGCTTCGCCTTCGCCAATGCCGACGTTGACACCATCTTGACGCTTGCGGATCGGCTGCGGGAGTTCGGCGGGCTTCGTTCCGAATAATCCTGTTTTGTTCTCGCAAGGCTGCTATATGAGTCCGATCCGAAACATCGGCTCGCGACATGGCACAAAGAGCAGGCAGCGCCGACCTTCCCCTGCACGGCGGACGAGTTCCGCCGTGGCTCGGCCAGCGAATGACGCGCCTCGGTGCGTTGATCACCGAGGCGATCGTCCACCACTACGGGCGTGACGAGTTTCTGCGGCGCATGGCGCATCCGTTCTGGTTCCAGTCGTTCGGTGCCGTCATGGGGATGGACTGGCATTCATCCGGCATCACCACGAGCGTCATCGGGTCGCTCAAACGCGGCCTGGCGCCGCTCTCGCAGGAGCTCGGCATCCATGTCTGCGGCGGGCGCGGGCAGCATTCCCGCAAGACGCCGGAGGAACTGGCGGCGATCGGCAACCGTGTCGGCATCGACGGCGGTGCCCTGGCCGGTACGAGCCGGCTGGTGGCGAAGGTCGACAGCGCCGCTGTCCAGGACGGCTTCGATCTCTACCTGCACGGCTTCATCGTCACCGACGACGGCAAATGGGTGGTGGTGCAGCAGGGCATGAACGGCGACAGGCGCCAGGCCCGTCGTTACCATTGGCTGTCGGAAGGCCTGGAAGGCTTTCTTGATTCTCCCCACGCCGCGATCGAAGGGCGGGGGCGGGGGGAGATCATCAACCTTGCAGATCACCGGGCGAACGCCTCGCGCTCCGTTCAACTCGACCTGCTTGCCTCGCTCGGCCCTGACAGGATCGTCTCCGAGTTGATCGCCCTGGAAGGTCGCGGACCGGTGGAGCCGGCTCAGCCGATGCTGCCGCATCTGGTCATGCCCGCGCATCACGACGTGCGGGAAAGCGACGTCAACATGAAGCGCCTTCACGGAACGCTGGCCGCTGCCGCAGACAGGGGACCGGAGGATTTCGAGCAATTGCTCCTGGTGCCCGGGGTGGGCGCCCGTACGGTCAAGGCGCTCGCCATGGTGGCGGAGGTCGTGCACGGTGCGCCTTGTCGTTTTTCCGATCCGGCGCGTTTCTCGCTCGCTCACGGCGGCAAGGACCGCCATCCTTTCCCGGTGCCGCTCAAGGTCTATGACGAGACGATCAGGGTGATGAAGTCGGCGGTCGGCAAGGGCAGGCTTGGGCGGGAGGAGGAGTTGCAGGCACTCAAACGCCTCGATGACCAGGCGCGCCAACTGGAACGCTATGCGACGGGACCCGATCTCAAGGAGATCGTCGCAGGCGAGTTTCGTGCCTCGCCAGCCCTCGGCGGACGCAGCGTGTTCGGCTGGGAAACTTCGTCCGGGCAGGAGAGCGCCGGAGGCGGTAACGGTGGTCGTCGCCGATCCTCCTCCAGCCGGCCGTAGATCCGATCAGGCGGTGGCGCGCCGGCCGGCGGGCGCCGCCAGTCGGTGAGCCAGATCGGAGATACGCTTCATCGCCACGAGAAGGATATCGTCCGGCACCGTCAGGGATACGCGAAGGAAGCCGCTCGCCTGCTCTCCGAATGACACTCCCGGCATTACGGCGACCTTCTCCTGGCGAAGCAGTTCCCAAGCGAAGTCCAGGCCGGTCAGGCCGGTGGCCGAGACGTCGAGCAGGATGAACATGCCGCCTTCCGGCAGCATGGGCCTCACCAGATTGTCGCCTGCCAAGGCCTGCTCCGCGAGGACGGCGCGACGGCGGTAGTTCGCACGCATGGTGGGAGCCATGTGGAAGTCGCGGGAGAGCGCCAACGCCGTCATGTCGGCGATGAAGGGTTGCACTCCGAACAGCATGGTTTCCGAGACCGGCAGCAGTTTGCGGCAGAACTCGGCAGGACCGGCCGCCCAGCCGCTGCGGAAACCGGGTGCGGCATGGGATTTCGAGATGGAGGACACCACGATCGTCCGCTCCGCCAGTTCCGGGATATCGAAGGGAGATGCGAAAGTGACGTTGTCGAATACGAGTTGCTCGTAGACCTCGTCGCAGACGATCCAGAGGTCGTGCCTGCGGCATACCTCGCCGATCGCGATGATCTCCTCGGCAGTCAGGACCGCGCCCGTGGGGTTGTGGGGGGTATTCAGCATGACGACGCGCGATTGTGGCGTTACCGCACGCTCGAGGTCCTCTGCCTGCATATGGAACCGCTTCTCCGGATGCAGCGGCACCATGACGGGATGCGCGCCGGTGGACGAGATGACGCCTTCATAGGTGGCATAGAGGGGATCGCCGACCAGAACCTCATCGCCCGTTTCCACCAGTCCGGCCATCACGGCGTAAAGAGCGGTCTGCGTGCCGGGAAAGCAGAGGAAGTTCTCCTCGGTCACGCCCGGCCGGCGGGTGGAATACTTCTCCACGAGTGCCTTGAGGACGGATGCCTCGCCTCGTCCGTTCGAATACTTGATGCGGCCGGAATGCATGGATCGCGCGGCTTCGTCCAGCAGGGCCCGGTCGGGTGCGACGTCCGGCTCCCCGATCGTAAGCTCGATGATGTCTGCGCCTTCCTCCTTCATCCCGCGCGCGGCGATATGGACCGCCCAGCGGCCCGAGCCCAGATCTGCGAGTCTGTCAGTGATTGAGGCGTAGCGCATGGTTCATTCCTTTGCTGGTCGTTTTCTCAAGACAGCTCGCCACGCGAAAGCCGCAACAGGGCCTCCACGGATACGATCGCGGTCTCGGCAATTTCCTGGTCCTTGAACATGTCCGGCGCGAGGGTTCCCTCAAGCCAGAGGCCGTCGATCAGGCCGTTCAGCGCGATTGCGTAAAACCGGCATTCCCGTGAGGGTACCTGCCGGCCGCGGTGGCGGGAGAAGTGCACCCGCACGTTATGGGGGTGGGCGA
>JAEWKX010000193.1 GCA_023393575.1 Pseudomonadota bacterium | reverse complement strand
GCACAAATCCCTGAGAAGCTTGCTTTTCCCGTCAGGCGCGGGCGCGATAGTCGTCCAGCGCGACCGGCCGGTCTGGGATTTCGATGCGGAACTGCGTGCCTGGGCCCGGCTTTTCCACCAGAGCGATGGTGCCGCCATTGGCAAGCACCAGCTCGCGGGCGATGGCAAGGCCGAGGCCCGTGCCGCCCGACCGGGCGGACCCGCGGAAGGCAGCAAAGAGGTTTTCCCTCGCTTTGCGCGGCATTCCCGGGCCGGTGTCATCGATGGTGATGCTGACCACGCTGCCGATGCGCTGGGCAGTCACCGTTATCCGCCGCACGGTCGCCCCATCGTCCGGATGGAAGGCGGCGAGCGCCTGGACCGAATTGCGGCAGATATTGTGAATGACGCGAAATAGCTGGTCGCTGTCGGCGTCGATCTCCAGGTCCAGTGGTATTTGCTCCTGGAATTCGATGCCGCTCCCCGGATCGAGGGCGAGCATGTCACGGACCTCCTGACAGAGGTCGGAGAGGCGGACGATCCGGCGCCTGGGCGCCGCCTCCGAGGCTTGCCCGTAGGACAGGACCTCGTTGGTGTATCCGACGGCACGATCGATGGTTCGAAGCAGCTTCGGAGCAAAGCTGCGCACCATCGGATCCTCCACGTCGACCAACCTGTCCGACATCAGTTGCGCGGAGGCGAGGATATTGCGCATGTCGTGATTGATCTTGGAGACGGCTAGGCCGAGATCAGCAAGGTTCTTCTGCTGCTTCAGGGTTCGCTGCAGTTCCACCTGCATATCCGCAAGGTGATGTCCCGCGACGGCAAGTTCTCCTTTCGCACCACCCGACCGGAAAATCCTTTCCGGATCGTCGGGCCGCTCCGAGAACAGCTGCATGCTTCTCGCGAGGTGCCGGATCGGCCGGATCATCATGCGGTTGATGGCCAGGAAGATCAGGACCGCCGTAATCAGCGAAATCACGAGCGAGAGGACGAACATCATGCGCGCGTAGCTGAGCATGTCCTTTCGCAGAGCAGCGGCCGTCATGACCAGCTCGATGATCATGTCGGTCTCGCCGATGGGTCCGAAGACACGCATGACCCGGCCACCGCCGAAGAAAAGCGTATTCATCGCATCCCGGATGGATATCGGCATCGGGACATCGGCCAGGTCGTACTGATCATCGACCTGGGGAGGCGCGTCGACGGCCGCCAGAAGCCGGGAAGTGCCATCCTTGCGTAGCGCGATCACTTTCGTGCCCGTCGCCAGAAGCGTGTCGTCCTGTACGTTGCGGGGAAGCTCGGACGGCTGGAGGCCGTCAATGACGATACCCGCCGCCGCGGCTGTATCCAGGCGGTCACGCAACCAGTTCATCCGCATACCGGCCACGGATGGCGCGAAAATGAGAACTTCCGCCAGCATGACGAAGACCACGGTCAGCCAGAGAAGCCGGCCGGAGAGACCGTGGAACAAGCGAGGCATGCGTGCAGGCACGGAGCGCTCCTGCGAGCCGGACACATCTGTCTGCGCTTCACCGCTCATGCGGATCTCCAGTCGATGCCGCCGAACCCCTCCGGCAGCCCGCGTCATCAGCGCCCCCCTCGACCTTTTACCAGTTTTTTCGGGAGGCACAAACAGAACGGGCCGAGGGATCACCCCGGCCCGTTCCATAAACACAAGCAGTCGAGCGGATCAGAACTCTTCCCAATCGGCAGCCGCAGCGGCCGCCGTTGCTGGAGCGCCGATTCCGAGGGCTTTGGCGATTGCCCCGGTCATCGCCCGCGCCGGGGAGACTCGCGGCCGGTCCGATTCGGCTGCCGGACGGGCCGGCGCCGAACCCTTTACCGCGGGTGCTGTCCGGGGGCTAAATCCAGCCGACTGGTTTGCGCCCTCTCCGATGTGGAACTGGGAAACCATCGAGAGCAGGCCACCGGCTTCCGCCGAGAGCTTCTGGGTCGCCGCGGAGGTCTCCTCGACCATGGCGGCGTTCTGCTGCGTCACCTGGTCCATCTGGTTGATAGCGGTGTTAACCTCCTGCAGGCCTGTCGCCTGCTCCTTGGCTGCCACCGCGATGGAGTGGATGTGGTCGTTGATCCGCAAGACGCGAGCTTCGATCTCCGACAACGCTTCTCCGGTCTTCTGGACCAGCCGAACACCACCGGCCACTTCCTCGCCGGATTTCGTGATGAGACCCTTGATGTCCTTGGCCGCTGCCGCGGAGCGCTGTGCCAGTTCCCGCACCTCCTGGGCGACGACGGCGAAGCCTTTGCCAGCCTCTCCGGCGCGCGCCGCCTCTACCCCGGCATTAAGGGCCAGCAGGTTCGTCTGGAAAGCGATCTCATCGATGACGTTGGTGATCTGGGCGATCTCGTGCGAGGCCTGCTCGATGCGGCCCATGGCCTCCACGGCACTGCGGACCACGGCGCCGGACTGCACGGCACTCTCCTTGGCCTCGCCCACCATGACGGTCGCTTCCTGAGCACGCTCCGTGGAGGTGCGCACGACGGCCGTGATCTGGTCCAGTGCGGCAGAAGTCTCCTCCAACGCGGCAGCCTGCTGTTCCGTGCGCTTCGACAGATCGTTTGTCGCGCTGCTGAGCTCGTTGGAACTGCCGTTGATCGCGCTGGTGCTGACGCGCACGTTCTGCATCGCCTGGCGCAGGCTTTCTACCGCGGCGTTGACGTTCGCCTGAAGTTGGGCGAACGCACCACGGAAATTGCCCGCCATGGTTTGGGTGAGGTCACCCTGCGCCAGAGCCTTCACGACCTCGCCGGTTGCCGAGACGCCAGCCTCGACGCTGTCGAGAAGGCTATCGACATTGCGCGCGAAGATATCGAGGCTTTCGTCGCCGAACCGCTTGTCGATGCGCTTGCTGAAGTCGCCTTCCGCAGCGGCGCTGACCACGGCTTCCATACGGATCCGCAGGTCGTCATTGCGGGCCCGGCTGCCGCTTTCCTGTTCGTTCATACGGGCGACTTCCAGGCCGTTCTGCTTGAAGACTTCGACGGCAGCCGCCATGTCGCCGATTTCGTCCTGCCGGCCCTTGCCGGGAATCTCCGCCTCGAAATCACCTTCCGCGACCCGCTTCATGGTGGTCGTCAGATCCAGGATCGGCCCGCTCAGCTGGCGGCGGCCGACATAGAGACCGAAGCCGGCACCGGCGGCGACGCCCACGAGAACAACGCTGGAAAGCAACAGGATGACCATCTGGTTGAATTGGTCGAGATCGGCATCCACGATAGCCAGCTGGTCCAGATCGGCATTGATGACGGCATCGATCTCCGCCTGGAAGGCCTTGCGGTTGTTCCGGTTGGCCTCGTTGTTCCCCTGCTCGTTACCAGCCTCGGGGCCGATTTCGGTCCCCAGGCGGACAGTTTCGGAGCGGAAAGCCTTAAATTCTGCGGCACGCGCCAGAAGATTATCGAAGGTGGCGCGCTGGTCTTCCCGGACCTGCGTCTTCCAGTTCGCCAGCAGGTCATCCATCTTCTGCAGGTTCTTCAGAAGACCTTCCCCGAACTTCGCTGCCTCTTCCTTCGTATCCGAGGCGTAGATGCCCCGTGCCTCCATGACCACGGCCGTCACCAGCCTGTTGAGGCTCTCCCCCATGTGTGCCCGGTGGGCAGCCCTCTCGTATTCCTGCATGCGGCTGCGGGATTCCGCCATCGCAAGTACGGAGAGTGCGCCCACAACCAAGGACACGGCACTCATGAGACCAACAAGAAGATTGATCTTACCACGGATTTTCATCGCATTCCCTTTTCCAGCCACATTTCAAAATCAGGGGCTCATGCGATAAACCCCTCAAGATTAAGTGCTAGGATTGGCATAGGCGAATTAAGAAATGCTTTAGCTTGCTGCTGCAGCCATCGCCGCGAGCCAGCCGTGACTATGGCCTAAGCAACTGGAGCGCCTGGTGAATTTCCCTCGAGTCTGGCCAAGGCCATCAGACTGTGAATTCTCATCCCTGATTTCGAGGAGCATCCGGCGGCCAGGCCACCCTTCGAGCCCGGCGCTGCCGCAGCGGAGCGGTCTCACAGCCCTCGCAGGCGATTGACTTCCGGTCCGGAGTTCCCTTATAAGCCGCCCACGTTCAGCCTCACGGCCTCGCACGATCGCGAGCTATTGCAGAACGTTTTCGAAACGCTCCTGCCTCACGGCAACGAAGAAGGGCCGCACACCGCGGTATTCAAATAAATGTCGAAGCGTACCTATCAACCGTCCAAGCTTGTCCGCAAGCGCCGCCACGGCTTCCGCGCCCGCATGGCGACCAATGGTGGCCGCAAGGTTCTTGCAGCTCGTCGCGCGCGCGGCCGCAAGCGTCTGTCGGCCTAAGGGCCGGGCGCGCCCGACAGCCGGGCAATGACGACCGGAAATACATCCAAAACGACTGTCGGGCGGCTGAAAAGCCGGCCGCAGTTTCTTGCCGTGCGCACGGGCGAGAGCCGGCGGGGCCGGACCTTCCTTCTGGAGGTCCTGGACCGGAAGGCACCGGACTCACCGCCACGCATCGGCTTCACGGTTACCAAGAAGCACGGTAATGCGGTGGAACGGAACCGCATGCGCCGACGCCTCAAGGAGGCTGTACGGCAGAGCGCCGGGTTTGCAATTAAAGCCGGACACGACTATGTCATTGTCGCGCGACGGGAGGTCCTGACGGTACCCTTCGCAGAACTGGCTGCACAACTCGCCGAACGC
>JAEWKX010000173.1 GCA_023393575.1 Pseudomonadota bacterium | reverse complement strand
CTACTCGCCCTACCACGTCTTCACGTCGCCACAATGGGCGCGCTTCCGCGCCGACACGCCGCTGACGCTCACCTCCGACGAGGTGACACGGCTGCGCTCTCTGGACGACCCGATCGATCTGGACGAGGTGCGGCGCATCTATCTATCGCTGTCCCGCCTTCTCTCGGCTCACGTAGAAGCGTCGCAGCTGCTGTTTCAACAGCGCAACCATTTCCTCAGCCTTTCGAACGTTGTCAAGACGCCCTTCGTCATCGGCATCGCCGGGTCCGTGGCGGTTGGAAAATCCACCACCGCTCGCATCCTGAAGGAGCTTCTGGCGCGCTGGCCCTCGAGCCCGAAAGTGGACCTGATCACCACTGACGGCTTTCTCTATCCCAACGCAGTCCTGAGGCGCGAGAACCTGATGGAGCGCAAGGGTTTTCCCGAGAGCTACGATATCGGCGCGCTTCTTCGCTTCCTGTCGGCGATCAAGGCCGGCCAACCGAACGTGAAGGCGCCCCGCTATTCACACCTGACCTACGACGTGCTGCCGGACGAGTTCACCCTCGTGGATAGGCCCGACATCCTGATCTTCGAGGGCATCAACGTCCTGCAGTCCCGCGACCTGCCGGCGGACGGCACATTCGTGCCGATGGTCTCCGACTTCTTCGACTTCTCGATCTACATCGATGCGGACGAAACGCTCATCCACAACTGGTATGTGGAGCGCTTCATGAAGCTCCGGCTGACCGCGTTCCGCGATCCGAGCTCCTTCTTCAACCGCTATTCGACGATCGGCGAAGATGCCGCCCGTGCCATCGCCGAGGGGCTGTGGGAAAACATCAACCTCAAGAACCTGAGGCAGAACATCCTGCCGACCCGGCCGCGCGCCGACCTCATTCTCCGGAAGGGCTCCAACCACCTCGTCGAGACGGTGGCCCTCAGGAAGCTTTGATCAGCGGGTCACCCGTCTCAAGGTCAGGTTGATGCGTCCGCCGTTCTTCAGCAGCGTGGACGTGTTCGGATAGATGCGATCGACGCCATGGAAGCAGAGGCGCCCCGCTCCTCCGAGGATCAGGACGTCGCCGCTGGAGAGACGGAAAGAGGCGGTAGGATCCTTCCGGTCCAGGCCGCCTATCCGGAAAAGGCAGGCATTGCCGAGCGATACGGACAGGACAGGCGCGTCGAGATCGGTCTCATCCCTGTCCTGGTGCATTCCCATCCGGGCATCGTCGGAATAGAAGTTGACGAGGCATGCCTCCGGCGACTTCGCACAATCCGAAACGCTCTCCCAGAGCGCCAGCAGTTCGGGCGGAATGGCGGGCCAGGGGCGGTTCGTCTTCGGGTGGAGAGGCTGGTACCGATAGCCCTTCTCCTTGTCGGTCACCCAGCCGAGGGAGCCGCAGTTCGTCATCCGGACCGACATCGGCTTGCCCGTCCGCGGCATCTGGGGAACATAGAGCGGTGCTTCGGCAACGACCTGCCTGATCCGCTCGACGAGGCGCTCCTGCGCCGGCCGGTCCAGATAGCCGGGCAGATATCTCACGCCCTCCGGAAGCCCCGTCACCGCCCTACTCTCCCGTCGGCTTGCCGCGCATCTTCTTCACCTCGGAGCGACCGGATTTCTCCTTCAGGCGCCGCTCGACGGAACCTCTGGTCGGTTTCGTAGCCCGGCGTGGCGGAGGTGGCGGTTCGGCAGCCTTGAGGATGAGTTCCTTCAACCGCTCCCGCGCGTCCTCCCGGTTGCGGTCCTGGCTGCGGAACCGGTTCGCCTCGATCATCAGCACCCCCTCCTTGGACACCCGCCGGCCGGCAAGACGGAGGGCGTTGGCCCTTATTCGCTCGGGCAGCGAAGGAGAGTTTGCGAGATCCAAAAAAAGCTGGACGGCGGTCGAGACCTTGTTGACGTTCTGCCCGCCCGGCCCGCCCGCCAGCACGAATTGCTCGGCCAGTTCCCAGCCGGCGATGGTGATGCGGTCGTTGATGTAGAGCGGGTTGCTGGCCATGGTTTCGCCTCCGCGGCCTCTATCCCACAAAGAACCGTCAAAGAAAACCGCCGGCTCAGGGGACCGGCGGCTGGAGATGGTTTCAACTGGTCTTTTGGTTATTCCGCGGCGTTCAGCAGAACCGGGGCCGCGTCGCGGACGCGGCTGTCCACGTGGTCTTCGAACTTTTCGAAGTTGGCGATGAACATCGAGACAAGCTTCTTCGCCTGCACGTCATAGGCGGCACCGTCGGCCCAGGTTGAACGCGGATCCAGGATCGCCGCATCGACGCCGTCGACCGCGACCGGAACCGCGAAGCCGAAATTCGGATCGGTGCGGAACTGCGCGCTCTTCAGGTCGCCGTTGAGGGCGGCCGTCAGCAATGCGCGCGTCGCCTTGATCGGCATCCGGCGACCGACTCCATAGGCGCCCCCGGTCCAGCCGGTGTTGACGAGCCAGCAATCGACGCCATGGCGGTCGATCAGGTCACGCAGCAGGTTGCCGTATTCGGCCGGGTGGCGCGGCATGAAGGGTGCTCCGAAGCATGTGGAGAACGTCGCTTCCGGTTCCGTCACGCCCTTCTCGGTACCGGCGACCTTGGCGGTATAGCCGGACAGGAAGTGATACATCGCCTGCTCCGGCGTCAGCTTCGCGATCGGCGGCATCACGCCGAAGGCATCCGCCGTCAGCATGATGATCGTCTTCGGGTGCGGTGCGATACCGGTGTCCGATGCATTCGGGATGAAGTGCAGCGGATAGGCGCTGCGGGTATTCTCGGTCAACGAGGCGTCGTTGAAATCCGGCACCCGGTTCTCGTCCAGCACGACATTTTCCAACACCGTGCCGAACCGGCGGGTCGCGCCGTATATTTCCGGCTCCGCTTCGGCGGAAAGGCGGATCGCCTTGGCATAGCAGCCGCCTTCGAAGTTGAAGATGCCGTTTTCGCCCCAGCCGTGCTCGTCGTCGCCGATCAGCGTGCGGCTCGGGTCGGCTGAAAGGGTCGTCTTTCCGGTGCCGGACAGGCCGAAGAAGACCGCGGCATCACCCGCCGGACCGACATTGGCGGAGCAATGCATGGGCATGACATGCTTGGCCGGCAGCAGATAGTTGAGGACGGTGAAGACCGACTTCTTGTTCTCGCCCGCGTAGGACGTACCCCCGATGAGAACAATACCGCGCGTCAGATCGCAGGCGATCACCGTTTCGGTCCGGCAGCCATGGCGGGCCGGATCTGCCCGGAAACTCGGAAGATTGATGATCGTCAGCTTCTGCACGAAGTGCTCCAACGAAGCACGGCTCGGACGAATGAGAAGATTACGGATGAACAGGGCGTGCCAGGCAAACTCCGTGACTACCCGAGTCGGAAGCGCGTTTTCCGGATCGGCGCCGCCGACCAGGTCCTGCACGTAGAGCGTCTTGCCGGCGGCATGCGCAAGCATGTCGCGATGCAGGACTTCGAACTGCTCCGGAGACATCGGCCTGTTGTTGTCCCACCAGATGAGGTCCTCAGTCTGTTCGTCGCGCACCACGAACTTGTCCTTCGGAGACCGGCCCGTATGCTGGCCCGTGACCGCGCGCAGCGCACCGTCCGCCGTAAGGTCGGCTTCACGGTTGCGAATCGCCTCCTCGTAAAGCTCCGTCTCCGAGAAGTTGTAATTGACGCGGGCAACGTCAGTGAAGCCGTCGGCGGCGACCCCGTTGGACGGATTGTGAAGTCCGAGCTCCTGCATCCCCGCCTTCCTTCCCTTGGCGTTGATATGCCGCATCAACTAGCTTTCACTCGGGCCAACCGCAAGGGCTGCTTTCAGGATAACCCAATAATATCAATAAATTAATCGATTTAAAAAAATTTATTTCGTCTTAAATCGGTTTAATGACCTTTTCAATTCGGCTTTTGCGCCGCCTTGTTGCAGTGCTGCGAATACGCGGCACGCCTTGTCTCTCTCCTTCCTTGCCACAATTTGTTCCACCTTTATACTCAGAAGGCGTGTCTGCGGATTGCCCGATCTGGCTGGGGTAACTCCTGGAGATACGCAAGAATGGTGATGGAGACGGAGAGCATGCAGACAATCGCCCTCGTGGACGACGACCGCAACATTCTCACCTCGGTGTCGATCGCACTGGAGGCGGAAGGCTACAAGGTCGAGACCTATACCGACGGCGCGTCCGCATTGGACGGGCTCATCGCGAGGCCGCCGCAGTTGGCGATCTTCGACATCAAGATGCCGCGCATGGACGGAATGGAACTGCTGCGCAGGCTGCGGCAGAAATCCGACATCCCGGTGATTTTCCTGACGTCGAAAGACGAGGAAATCGACGAGCTGTTCGGCCTGAAGATGGGCGCGGACGACTTCATCACCAAGCCCTTCTCCCAGCGCCTGCTGGTGGAGCGCGTAAAGGCGATCCTTCGCCGGGCAAGTGCCCGGGACACTCTCGGGGGTGCCGGTCCGAAGGTCGGTGCCGACCCGCAGCAAGCTCGTACGCTGGAACGCGGACAGCTGCTGATGGACCAGGAGCGCCACACCTGCACGTGGAAGGGGGAGCCCGTCACCTTGACCGTGACGGAATTCCTGATACTCCACTCACTGGCGCAGCGACCCGGCGTGGTGAAGAGCCGCGATGCCCTGATGGATGCCGCCTACGACGAGCAGGTCTATGTCGATGACCGCACGATCGACAGTCACATCAAGCGCTTGCGCAAGAAGTTCAAGATGGTTGACGGCGATTTCGACATGATCGAAACGCTCTACGGGGTAGGCTATCGATTCCGCGAGTCAGCCTGACAAGGCAAACCGTCTCAAGGAGCCGCGCCTGGACGGGCAGGGTGCCAGTCCCTTGAAAGGACGAAGCGTGGCAGATCAACTGCTTGAAGACGACATGCTCGAGGTTCCGGAGGCGCAGATGCGCCGTGCGCCGCGGCGGATCTGGTCCCGGCCGTTCACCCTTATCCGCCGCATATTCGGACACGCCGTGTTTTCCAGCCTGACACGGCGGATTCTGTTCTTCAACATCACCGCCACCGTCGTTCTCGTCGGCGGCATCCTCTACCTCAACCAGTTTCGCGAGGGACTGATCGACGCGCGCGTCGAGAGCCTCCTGACCCAGGGTGAGATCATCGCCGGAGCGATCTCAGCGTCCGCGTCGGTCGATACCAACTCGATCACCATAGATCCCGAAAAGCTGCTCGAACTCCAAGCAGGACAGAGCATCACTCCCGTCCCCAACGACGAGGACCTTGATTTTCCGATCGATCCAGACCGCGTTGCGCCCGTTCTACGCAGGTTGATCTCCCCAACCCGTACCCGAGCCCGTCTATTCGACGCAGACGCGAACCTGCTCCTCGATTCCCGGCATCTCTACTCCCGCGGCCAGGTCCTGCGCTTCGACCTGCCGCCGATGGAGCAGGAGACGACGAGTTGGAGCGACTGGATTGCCGGGCTCTTCAATCGCATGCTTCAGCAGCGCAACCTTCCGGTCTACAAGGAAGCTCCGGGCGGCGACGGCTCCATCTATCCCGAGGTTATGAACGCCTTGACCGGCGTGCGCGGAGCGGTGGTCCGCATTACAGAGAAAGGGGAACTGATCGTCTCGGTCGCAGTTCCGGTCCAGCGCTTTCGCGCCGTGCTTGGCGTCCTGCTCCTGTCGACCCAGGCCGGCGACATCGACAAGATCGTGCATGCGGAGCGGCTGGCCATCATGCGCGTCTTCGGCGTGGCGACGCTCGTCAACATCCTGCTCTCGCTCCTGCTATCCTCGACCATCGCCAATCCGCTGCGACGCCTGGCGGCGGCGGCCATCCGGGTTCGCCGCGGCGCCAAGCAGCGCGAGGAGATTCCGGATTTCGCCTATCGGCAGGATGAGATCGGCAATCTCTCGATCGCCCTTCGGGAAATGACCACTGCGCTCTACGACCGCATCGATGCAATCGAAAGCTTCGCCGCCGACGTCAGCCACGAACTCAAGAATCCGCTGACCTCCCTCCGAAGTGCCGTGGAGACGCTGCCGCTGGCAAGATCGGACGAGGCCAAGCAGCGCCTCACCGAGATCATCTTCCATGACGTACGCAGGCTGGACCGGCTGATCAGCGATATTTCCGATGCATCGCGGCTCGATGCGGAGCTTGCCCGGACCGATTCAACGCCTGTCGATCTGCGGGTCCTGCTCGGCAACCTGGTCGATATATCCCGGCAAATCCGCAGCGGCCGAAAGCCCGTGGAGATCGACCTGATGGTCGACAACAAGAGTGTGAAGTCCACCTTCGTCGTCAACGGCCACGACCTGCGGCTCGGGCAGATCATCACAAACCTCATCGAGAACGCCCGTTCCTTCGTGCCGGCGGAAGGCGGCAAGGTTACGATCCGGCTGTCCCAGTCCCGAGGCCGGGTCAACATCACCGTGGACGACAACGGGCCGGGCATCCAGGCCGAAGACATCGACCGGATCTTCGAACGCTTCTATACCGATCGGCCGGAGGGAGAAAGTTTCGGCCAGAATTCCGGGCTTGGCCTGTCCATCAGCCGCCAGATCGCGGAGGCCCATAACGGCTCCCTGCGCGCGGAAAACATCATTGACGCCAAGACCGGCAGCGTTAAGGGCGCCCG
>JAEWKX010000169.1 GCA_023393575.1 Pseudomonadota bacterium | reverse complement strand
CGTCAGGACATCGCCTTCCTGGACATCGGCATCGACGACGCCGAGCGAAAGCATGCAGCGCTCGTTGTAGCTGTAGCCGTTGAACATCGACATGCCGACCATCTTGCCGTCGTGCATCACCATGTCGGCGCTCGTGGAAGCATAGTTCGGCTGCGGGAAGTCGATCCACTTGTAGTGGTCTTCACCCGGCTGGAAGGCCGAGGCGATGACCTTCACCACATCCTCGGCATTCCACTCGAAGGTGACCTTCTTGCGGTTCCTGCCGTCCTTCATCGTCTGCAGCGCCTGCTTGCCGATGAAGTCGGACTTCCAGCCGATATAGAAGCCGTAACCGAGCTCGAACGGGTTGACGTAGTAGTCCTCGATATTGCCGGAGACGAAGCTTCCGCCGATCGCGCCGGTTGCCTCGTAGCTGTCGGCGCCGAGCCAGTCGCGGTACTCCTTCATCATCCCGTCGCCGGTGTAGATGCCCGGCAGCGGCGAAGGGATCCATCCGGATTCGAGCGTGTTGGTGGAGTAGGCTCGGCTGCCGACCTGGTGCAGGTCGACGCCCGCATCGCGGGCCGATTGCAGGATGACGCTGCGCACATATTCCAGGTCCGCATGGGGGCCCCAGATCTCCAGGCCCGGTGCGCCGGCCATGCCATGACGAAGCGCCTGCACCCGCTTGGAGCCGACATTGATCCAGTCGACGTGGAAGAACTTGATGTCCGGCACCGGGCCGCCGTTCATCTTCTCGAAGATCTTGGGCGCATCCGGTCCCTGGATCTGGAACCTGTAATGGGTACGGTAGACGGCCTTGCCGTCGGGCCGCGACGGCGAACGCGGATCGCGGTGGATGCGCACGTTCCACTTGCCGATCGCCTGCTGGAACTGCACCCAGTTCGCGGTCGGAGCACGGCCGACGAGGATGAACTTGTCCTCGCGCTCGCGGAAGATGATCATGTCGCCGATCACGTGCCCGGCCGGCGTCACCGGAACGAAATGCTTGGCGCGGTTGAGGTCGAAATTGGCGAAGCTGTTGACGCCGACATGATCGAGAAACTCCGCCGCCTGCGGCCCCTCGACGATGACCTCGTCCATGTGGTGGGACTGATCGAACAGCACCGCGGATTCGCGCCAGGCCCGCTGCTCGTCCCGCCAGTTCGTGAATTCCGGCGCCACCACCGGGTATACATACATGCCGATCTTGGAGTTGCGCAGCATCTCCACGACGTTGCCGCTCGCAGCAATTGCGGCCGAAAGGCTGGACTTGGTCACGATATCTCCTCCCTGAGATGAGTGATGATGTATACATCAACTCATTTGGCAGGAAACTTCAAGAGGGGAATCGGCGAAAATATCGGGTTGAACGCCTCTCCGCTGTATGCATAAGACGAAATTGCAGTCGTCTTCGTCGGTTGAACGATCAACTATTGAGAAGCGCAAGGCCCGGAACGCGCAGGATGAGATCCGGGTCCTCGACCATCACATATTCCAGGTTTCGCCGCGCGATGCGCGCATGCTCGCGTGCGATGAATTCCGCCCGGGTCCCCTCGCGCGCGCCGATGGCCGCCGCCAGTGCCCGGTGCTGTTCCTGAGCGACGTGGAGGGACTGCCGGAAGATGTCGATGTTTGTCCTGTCGGAAAGGAAGGCCGACGGCGACGCGAAAGGAAGACGCGTCGCGCGATCGATTTCCCGCTGCAGGACGGCGCTCCCCGAAAGCTCGACCAGAAGGCCGTGGAAGCGGGCGTTGAGGTCCGAATATGCCTCGAAGTCCACCTCGCTCGGCGTCGAGCCGAAACAGGCGTCGAGGTCCGCCAGGACCTCATCCACCTGCCGCAACTGTTCCGGCGCGCCTCCGCGCTCGGCCGCAAGCCGCGCCGCTGTTCCCTCCAGCACGCCTCTCAGTTCGATCGCATCCATGACGTCGGCAAAGGTGAAGCTGCGCACGATGAAGCCGCCATTCGCAAGCCGGTCCAGCAGTCCCTCTTCCGCGAGGCGCGACATGGCCTCCCGGATCGGCGTGCGGGAAATCTGCAGGGTCTCCGCAAGCGGCACCTCGAACAGGCGCGTGCCGCCGGGAAAATCTCCGTTGAGGATGCGCTTGCGCAATTCCATCAGTGCCGCAAGCGTGTGCGTCGTGCGCCCTGTCTCCTCCATCCGGCCCTCTCGTTTCCCGTGCTCCGAGCAGGAATGTACATTGCGAGCGACCGCCGTCGCAAGCCCGGTCTATCCGCCTGTATACATCACCGGCGAATTGGGCTTGGCCATCCGAAGCCCAGGCTGTAGCAGGGATGTCTCCACCAGATCGTCGGAGATTCGCCGCATCGGAAGGCGGCGCCGCCGAGAAACAAGGACATCGGGATGTCGACACGCTGGAGCCACGTCACGATCGCGGTCATGGGTGGCGTCGCCGCCGCGCTGCACGTCGGAAAGGTGCCGCCTGCACTTCCCCTTCTGCGCCAGGAACTGGACCTGAGCCTGGTCGCGGCCGGATGGCTGATGGGCCTGGTCGCCCTCATGGGCGGACTGCTGGGCCTCATTCTCGGCCGGGCGGCGGACAAGATCACCCATCGCCGGGCAATGCTTCTGAGCCTGTCCCTGCTGACCCTCGGCAGCCTCGCAGGGGCGCTCTCCGGCTCGGCCGCTCTCCTCTTCGCGAGCCGCATCCTCGAAGGCATCGGCCTGATCCTCGCCGTCGTTGCGGCGCCGGCCCTCATCACCGCCGCAACCGAGATGGGCGACCGCGGCCTTGCCTTCGCCGCATGGGCAGGCTGGCTGCCTGCAGGCGTCGGCGGAATGATGCTCGCGTCTCCTGTCCTGCTGTCGAGCGTCGGCTGGCGTGGCGCCTGGATCGCCGCCGGCCTCGCGACCCTCGTGCCGCTGGCCGCGCGTCTCGTTTCATCCCCGGACACCGCGCCAAGGCCGCTTCACGACGCTCCATCGCTCGTCGAGGGCATCAGGCAGACACTATCACGGGCGACCTCCTGGCTGCTGGGCGGCATGTTCCTCCTCTACAGCCTGAGCTTCATGTCGGTCTTCGGCTTCCTGCCGACGATGCTGATCGAGGAGGCCGGGCTCGGACTCGCAACCGCATCCATGATGACGGCAACGGCAGTGCTCTCCAATATTCCCGGAAACTTCGCGGGAGGCTTTCTCCTGCGGCGCGGTGCAAGGCGCTGGGTTCTCGTGAGCGTTGCCTTCACGACCCTGACGGTGTGCGCCTTCGTCGTGTTCAATCCGGATCTGCCGCTCGCCGCCCGTTACGCCGCAGCGCTGCTGTATGCCGGCGCGGGCGGTCTGCTGCCGGCCGCGATCATGAGCGCCCTGCCCGCCTATGCCCCGCGCCACGACCTTGTCGGCACGATCAGCGGCTTCGTCATGCAGGGAACCAACATGGGCCAGTTCCTCGGGCCGCTGCTGCTGGCCTCGATCGTTTCCGCGATGGGATGGCCCGCCGCTCCCTACTTCGTAGCCGCCACCGGCATCCTCGGCATCGCTCTCGCACTGAGGTTCCGCCGGCGGGAGATCCTGTAGGGCATGCAGGGGATGCACGGGCCAGCGGTGCTTTTGTACCTCCGCACCACCCCGCCGCCCAAGACAAAACGCGCCACAGAAGCGTGAGC
>JAEWKX010000155.1 GCA_023393575.1 Pseudomonadota bacterium | reverse complement strand
CGACTCGCGGACCGCACGAACCGCCTCGATCTTGCCGTTCCACCCGACGAGGACCCGTGCCGGACGCAGCGTGGCCTCCTTGCCCTCCGGCAGCAGCAGCAGAGGCGACATCGCGTCGAAGAGACCGCCGCTGATCACGATGCCGGGCAGGTCTTCGCTCTTCATCGCGCACGAACCGGCAATGACGAGGTCCGCATAGAAGGCCCGTCGGGTCAGTTCCTCCGTCAGGAACAGCGGGGCGTCATAATAACTCGCCAGATCGAAGGAGAGACCGCTCGTCGCACAGGTTACCTGGCAAGCCTCGATTTCCCGCTTGAAGGCCTCCTGATGCGCCTGACGGCGATCGAGCCAGCCGGTGTCCACCGGGTAATCGCCAAGGGTGGGACAGAGCGCGACCTTCAGCGCCAGCACGGAAAGGTGTGCCTGGACTTCCGAGCAGAGTGCAATCGCCTGCCGCAGGTCGGCCTTGCTCTCCTTGCCGCCGATCACGGCCAGAACCGTCTTGAACGCCATCTCGATCTCCTTTGCAATTATGCCGGACACGTCATTCGGGCAACCCGGTCTGTAACGACCGCCCCAGGCGATGGTGGCATGTCCCGGAACCATGTTCTTGATACACATCAAACATGCGAGCGCTATCTAACGTAAAGCTGGTGGACACTTCCCGCATCGCTCCTTCCCAATGGTATCCACCGGGACCGCAGGCAACATGGACGGCCTTATCATGCAGCAAAAGGGATTGACGACATCGGACGCTGCGGACCGCCTCGCCCGTTTCGGCCCGAACCTCCTGCCGGAACGTGCTCCGCCGTCCTTCCTGATGACCTTCCTGCTCCAGTTCCGCAGCCCTCTCATCTACATCCTGCTGGTCGCCGCGGCCGTTGCGGCTGCGGTGGGCGAGCTGGAGGACAGCTTCTTCATCGGCATCGTACTGGTCTTGAACGGTATCGTCGGGGGCATCCAGGAACATTCGGCCGGTCGGGCAGCGGCGGCCCTGCGGAAACTGGAGGAAGCCACGGCCACGGTCGTGCGCGACGGCACAACGGCCTCGATCCCGGCCCGGCTGGTGGTTCCGGGCGACCTGATCCTCCTGGAGGCGGGCGCCCGCGTCGCGGCCGACGTCGAGGTGTTCGAGGCCACCGACCTTCAATGCGACGAATCCTTGCTCACCGGCGAATCCGCGCCCGTGAAGAAGAGCGTGGAGCGTGCCGGCCCGGACACCGTTTCCGCCTTCGCCGGGACCCTCGTCACCCGCGGGCGCGGACGTGGCATCGTGGTCGCGACGGGCATGGCGAGCGAGATCGGCAGGATCGCTGCGGAACTCGGAAAGGAACCATCCGCCAAGCCGCCGCTGATGATCCGGCTTGCGAAGTTCTCCAACCGCATCGCCTGGCTTGTCGGCGCAGCGATGCTGTTCCTCGTTATCGCAGGCCAGTTCCAGGGAATAGGCTGGGGAGACCTTTTCCTGATGGCTGTTGGCCTGGCTGTCAGCGCCATCCCCGAAGGGCTTCCGGTCGCCATCTCCGTCGCGCTGGCGATCAGCATGCGCCGTATGGCCAGGAAGCACGTCATCGTGCGCCGCATGCCCGCAGTCGAATCGCTCGGTTCCTGCACGATGATCGCCACGGACAAGACCGGCACGCTCACCCTGAACGAGCTGACCGTCACCGATATCGTGCTTCCGGACGGCAGCCGGTTCGAGTGCGAGGCCGGGGCGGAACTCGAGGCCTGCCGCATCACCAATGGCGGCGAGCACGGCCCGTCCATCAACAAGCGCGTCTCGCGCCTGTTCAAGGCTGCTTCGATGCCCAACGAAGGCGTGCTGGTGCGCGACGAGAACGGCTGGTCCGGCATCGGCGATACCGTGGACGTGGCGCTACTTGCCGCCGCCCGCAAGGCCGGGCTGGAGCACCAGGCCCTGGCCGACCACTATCCGCTCCTGACGCGCATCCCCTACGAGCCGGACCTGAAATATGCGGCTTCCTTCCATCGCCGCGGCGACGTCGTGCGGGTCTTCGCCAAGGGTTCGCCGGAGACGCTGATCGGCATGGCCGGCCGGATGGACGTCGGCACGGATTTCGTCCCGATCGATCGCGCCGCGCTGCTGCGGCAGAAGGAGGATATGGCGGCCCGCGGTCTTCGGGTCCTGGCCTTTGCCGGCGGCGAAATCTCCTCGGCGAGCGGTGACGTTCTCGGCCCCGGTCACCTGGTGGACCTGGTCTTCCTCGGCATGGTGGGCATGCAGGATCCGATCCGGCCGGAAGTGCCGCAGGCGGTCGCCGACTGCCGTTCGGCGGGCGTGGAGATTGCCATGGTCACCGGCGACGACCCGCGCACGGCCGCCGCGATCGCACGCGACGCCGGCCTGTCCTTCGATGACGACCAGGTCGTGACCGGCCGCGAGGTGCAGGCGGCGGAAGAGGCGGGCGAGGAAGGCCTCGACACGCTCACCCGTCGTGCCCGCATCTATGCCCGCGTGGCGCCGGCCCAGAAGCTTTCCATCGTCCGCTCGCTTGCCCGCAATGGTCATTTCGTCGCCGTTACCGGTGACGGGATCAATGACGCACCGGCGCTCAAGCATGCCCATGTGGGCGTCGCCATGGGACGAAAGGGCACCGATGTCGCCAAGGAAAGCGCCGACATCGTCATCACCGACGACAACTTCTCCTCGATCGTCAGCGGTATCCGGGAGGGCCGTGTCGCCTACAGCAATATTCGCAAGGTCATCCTCATGCTGGTCACGACCGGCATCGCCGAGGTGCTGCTCTTTATTCTCGCGATTCCCCTCGGCCTGCCCATGCCGCTGCTGCCGGTGCAACTGCTATGGCTGAACCTCGTGACCAACGGCATCCAGGACGTCGCGCTGGCGGGCGAAAAGAGTGAGGGCGACGAGCTGCGGCGCCCGCCCCGCAAGCCGCAGGAACCGATTTTCGACCCCATCATGATACGCCGCATCGTGGTAACGGTAGCGGTGATGGGTCTGGGTGGCTTCGCGCTGTTCTACTGGCTGCTCGCGCAAGGCTACGAAGTCGGCCAGGCGCGCAACCTCCTGCTGCTGCTCTTCGTCATGTTCGAGAACGTCCAGACCTTTACCAGCCGCTCGGAACGGCGCTCGATCTTCTCGATCCCCTTCTTCGGCAATCCCCTGCTGCTGTTCACCGTGATCGCCGCACAGGGGCTGCATATCGCGGCGATGTACATACCCTGGCTCCGCGATACCCTCGAGCTTTCGCCGATCAGCATGGCCGAGTGGGCCGTGATGCTGATCGGGGCGACCTCGATACTGATCGTCACCGAACTCGACAAATGGCGCCTGCGCCGTTCGGAGAAGAAAGCGGCCGGCGGCGCCCGCTGACGGAGCTAAGGGTTCCGTCTGGAGGAAGCCGAGGCGGGGATCGTGAAGACGCGGCTGCCGATGATCGGGAACCTCCCGACCCTGTTGACGATAGAACGAGAGCGCACGCACCGCGCTGCCGTTCTTGCGATCCGTCAATAAAATTCCAAGTCTCTGCCGAAGTTTAGGGCATTTTGCCTCCTATGGGGGTATCGGCTCTGGTATCGCTCCGTCTCCCGCAGACAGAGTCCCTCCGCATGTCCCTTCTCAGACGTCTCAATCCTTCGATCGTGCCGGTCAGCGCGGCTGAACGCCTGCGCGCTTCCCTCGGTGCGCTGGTCGGCATCATCCTGACGGGGCTCCTGACGCGGATGGCGCTCGGGGATGCCTCCGTCTTTCCGCTCCTCATCGCACCCATGGGTGCTTCGGCCGTGTTGCTGTTCGCCGCACCGAGCAGTCCGCTGGCCCTGCCCTGGTCGGTTCTCGGAGGCAACCTCGTCTCCGCCACCGTCGGCGTGACCTGCGCATTGGCATTCAGCGCTCCGGTCGTGGCCGCAGGAAGTGCCATCGCGATGTCGATCACCATGATGCTGCTGCTGAACTGCCTGCATCCGCCGAGCGGCGCCGTGGCCCTGACCGCCGTCCTGGGCGGTGCGACGATCGAACAGGCCGGCTACTGGTTCGTCCTGTCTCCGGTCGGCTTCAATACCATTCTCCTGCTGGCGAGCGCCTATGCCTTCAACAACGCCACCGGCCGCCGCTATCCGCATCTTGCCGCACCCTCCACTCCCAACATCCATGGGACGGCCGATCCGGCTCCCTCTCACCGTATCGGCGTGGTGCCTGACGACCTTCGCGCGGTGCTGGAGCAGTATGACGAGGTGGTCAACATCAGTCCGGAGGACCTCGACGCGCTTCTCCACCAGGCACAGATCCGCTCCTACGAGCGGCGCTCGGGGGAGATAACCTGCAGCGAGATCATGTCGCGGGACGTACTGACCGTCTCGCCGGAAACCAGCCTGAGAGCCGCATGGCGCCGGCTGATGCAGGCCCGGATCAAGGCACTTCCGGTGGTCGCAGCCGACGCACAGCTCGTGGGCATCATTACCCAGACGGACTTCATGCGCATGTCGGTCCTGAACGAGAGCGGCGGGTTGAGCCTGGGGCTGCAGGCACGCGCCCTGATGCGCCGCCGTGACACGCCACGCGCCGTCTCCGACATCATGACGAGGCGCGTGCAGTCGGCCCTGCCGGAAACCAAGATCGCCAAGCTGGTCCCGCCCATGGCCGACATGGGGCTTCACCACATGCCGGTCGTGGACCACGACAACCACGTCGTCGGCATCATCACGCAGTCGGACCTCATCGCGGCGCTGTTCCAGAGTAGACAGGAGTCCCGCGGGGGACCCGCAACGGCGATATTCGAAGCAGTATGAAGCAAGAGGCCGCGAACAGTCCCGGCAGACTTAACTAACTTACAAAAAATACTTGGACTACCCGATTGAATGCATTGCAATATCAGTTCAGTATAACTTGGCGCAGGTAAGTTCCTGATCCAGATCCTGTGCGTCGATGAGGGCATCATGCACAATCCAATCGCAATGATGGCGAGCAGGCTTGCACAGGACGACACGGTCGGGAGCGACGAGATCGCAGAGGCGATCGACTATCTCGACACCAAGATACGAACCGCCCGGGATTGCCACGATCCGCTCCCGTTTGCAGCTTTCAGGACAAAGACGCTTCTGGTTGCTGCCCTGAGACTCCGGCAGGAGACGGACCTGTCCTTGTAAGCGCGAAAATCCTTCCGGCGCACGGGAGCCGGCTACAGCCAACGTTCGATACGAATGCTTCGAATGAAAAATGGTAGCGGGAGAGGGACTTGAACCCCCGACACGCGGATTATGATTCCGCTGCTCTAACCACCTGAGCTACCCCGCCACACGATGACCGCCCTGTGATCTTCAGCGTGCTGAAGCGGCGGCTCCGTTCGGATGTGCGGCTTATAAGGCGGGCCTGATGGCAGTGTCAAGCATGGTCTTTCCGTTTTCACAGCCAGATTCCGATCAGCCGCGTCAGGCCGCGACAGGGGCCGAAAGGAGCGCCTTCAACGAAGCTTCGGCCTCGGGCGCGCGCTCCGATCGCTCGATGAAGCCGCCGCCCCAGACACGGGCATCGGCCCCTTCCGCGGAATAGAGTACACAGGCCTGGCCGGGAGCGACACCTGCTTCCCCGTCCAATAGATCGACATGGACGCCGCTCTCGTCGCAGTGAAGCACGACCGGCATCGGAGGCCGGCTGGAGCGCACCTTGGCGAAGCAGGAGAAGCCGCTGCGCGCATCCTCGGCGAGCGTTCCGTCCCCCAGCCAGTTCACATCGCGCAGGTAGACACGGCGGGTATCGAGCGCCTCCTTCGGGCCGACGATGACACGGCGGCCACGGGCGTCGAGATAGACGACGTAAAGCGGCTCGCCGGTGGCGACGCCGATGCCGCGCCGCTGGCCGATCGTATAATGCAGGATGCCGTCGTGGCGGCCAAGGACACGCCCATCCATGTGGACGATGTCGCCCCCGAGCGCTGCGTTCGGCTTCACCTTGTTGATGACGTCCGTATAGCGGCCCTGCGGCACGAAGCAGATGTCCTGGCTGTCCGCCTTCTGGGCGACGACCAGCCCCATCTCCTCCGCGAGCGCCCTCACCTCGGCCTTCGACATGCCGCCGAGCGGAAAGCGGAGGTAATCGATCTGCTCCTGCGTCGTGGCGAACAGGAACCAGCTCTGGTCCCTGTCGGCGTCCACCGGCCGGTAGAGCGCCCGTCGGTCCGGGTTGCCGGTCGACGGGTTTGGCCGCGAGCGGATGTAATGGCCGGTGGCGCGCGCGTCGGCGCCCAGGTCCTTCGCCGTCGCCAGGAGATCGGCGAACTTGACGGTCTGGTTGCAGGCGACGCATGGGATCGGTGTCTCGCCCATGGCATAGGCTTCGGCAAACGGGTTGATCACCGCATCCCGGAAGCGCTTCTCGTAATCGAGTACGTAATGCGGAATTCCGAGCGTCTCCGAGACACGTCGCGCGTCATCGATGTCCTGGCCGGCGCAGCAGGAGCCGGCCCGGTGGACGGCCGCCCCGTGGTCGTAGAGCTGCAGGGTAATGCCGAGCACCTCGTAGCCCTGGCGCTTGAGGAGGCCGGCAACGACCGACGAATCCACGCCGCCCGACATCGCGACCACGACGCGCGTGTCTTCCGGCCTCTTGTTGAAATCCAGCGTGTTCACGAGGCAGTTCTCTCGGTGTCCAAAGCCGCCGGTCCGCGATTGGAAATCGGAAAGGCGGGAAAATTCGGCCTGCCACGGGATCGGCCGCGGACAGGCATCATGCGGCGGATATAGAAAGGAATGCGCCGGCGTGCAATAAGAAGCCCGCCTTCGGCCTCGGGCGGGCGGCTTGCGGCTGCGATATGTCGCAATCAGGAGGACAGTGTCCGCGACTGAAGCACCTGGCGCGGCGACGGCAGCCGGACGACATGAAGTTCCGCAGTTGCATGACGCTGTTTGCCGCCGTCAGCGAAAAGGGCTCGCCTTTCGAGCGAGCCCCTGGGATTTTCGACGATGGCGAGCGGGATCCACGAACCCTCGCCCGCCTCTGATCTCAGGCAGCGTTCTGGATTGCCGAGAGCTTCCAGTCCTCCGCCGGCTTGCGCACGAAGGTCCACACCTCGACGGTCTCGGTAACGTTGTCCGGATCCCCCTGCGCCACGCTGCCGGTATTGCGGTCGCGCATGAAGTCGATGCTCGAATAGCGCATGGCCACGCTCGCATAGTCCTGGCCGTTCTCACGCCAGGCCTCCGACAGGTCGCCCTGCAGCAGCGTCACGTCGCGCACTTCGTTCCTGAGGCCGCTCGTGGCATTCTCGCCGAGTTCTTCGGCAAGGTAGGACATGGCTTCCGGCGTGGTGATCACGCGCAACGCCGCATAGTCTTCGGCCGCATAGGCAGCCTGGACCTGCTTCAGGAGCGTCTCGAACTGGTCGAGGTCGCGGTTGGTGATGCCGATTTCGTCTGTCGCATCCGACGCCTGGCGGGCGGTCTGCGGAGAGGGCGACGCACCGCTGCCGCCCAGGCCGCCGATCTTCGGGATCTGGAAGCCGCGCCCCTCACCCTGCGCCGCCTGGTAGGAATGGCCGTATCCGGCGTTGGGCGGGCCACCGGCAGGCTGCTGGCGGCGGGCGAACATGCGCATCAGAAGCATGGCGAGCCCGGCGATCAACGCGACCTGCAGGAGCAGGCCGAGGAAGCCGAAACCGCCGCCGAAGCCGGTGCCCATCAGCATGCCGAACAGGCCGCCGAGGAAGAGTCCGCCAAGCAGGCCGCCCGCCAAGCCGCCGAAAAGGCCGCGATTCTGGGGTGTAGTCTGCGGACGCGCGGTATTCGGCGTCGCCGTGTTCTGCTGGGTGCGCGGCGTCATCGTGCGATCGACCGGGGCAGCCGGGCTAGGCGCCGTGCGGGTGATCGCGGGGGTGTTGAAGGTTCGCGTGCCGCGGCTGCCGAAGCTGCCGCCACGGCGAGCCTCGGCAAAATCGGCGGCGGTCACCGAAACCGCCATGGCGATGGCGGCAACCGCAAAGGCGTGCCGGAAGCGCCGGATGGATGAAAGCATTCGTGTCTCCTCTCGCGTCCGCAGGCGGCGGACCTGCCTCATATAGCGAGGCGGGACGCAATCTTTAAGAGCCATTCGCACGCGACAGCGCTCTTTTTAACCCATCCTTCGAACCCACCCACCGCCATGGCGTTCCCGGCATCGAGCCGAAATCGAAAGGCCAAGGCCCGTTGCGGATGCGATCCGCGACGGGCCTTGGCCGGAGGTCCTTGGGAGGACGGGTCAGTCGACGTTGAAGACCAGCGGCTTTGCCTGGCGGATGGCCGGGTTTGCCGTCAGCTTGTCGAGGACTTCCTGCTTCACCGGCTCATCGACATAAAGAAGCGCGATGGCGTCGCCTCCCTGCCTGTCGCGGCCGAGCTGGAAGTTGGCTATGTTGACACCACCTTCGCCGAGCGTCATGCCCATGAAGCCGATCATGCCGGGCACGTCGGTATTGGAGATGTAGACCATGTTGGCGCCGACATCGGCATCCATGTTGATGCCCTTGATCTGGATGAAGCGCGGCTTGCCGTCGGAGAAGACCGTGCCGGCAACAGAGCGCGTCTGGTTTTCCGTCGTAACCGTCAGCTTGATGTAGCCGTCATAGACGCCCGTCTTGTCACGCTTCACTTCCGACAGGACGATACCCTTCTCCTTCACCATGATCGGTGCCGAGACCATGTTGACGTCGGCCACCTGGTTGCGGATGAGGCCGGCCAGAAGCGCGCTGGTGAGTGCGCGCGTGTTCATGTTGGCGGTAGAGCCGTCGTAGAGGATCTCGATCTGCCTGATCGGGCTTTCGGTGACCTGGCCTGCGAAGGCGCCGAGCACGTCGGCCAGCCGGATGAAGGGCTTCAGGATCGGCGCTTCTTCCGCGGTGATCGACGGCATGTTGATGGCGTTGGAAACGGCTCCCTTGATCAGGTAGTCCGACATCTGCTCGGCAACCTGCAGGGCAACATTCTCCTGGGCTTCGGTAGTGGATGCGCCGAGGTGCGGCGTGCAGACCACGTTCGGCAGGCCGAACAGCGGGCTCTCGGTGGCAGGCTCCACTTCGAAAACATCGAAGCCGGCGCCGGCCACATGGCCGGACTTGATGGCCTCGGCAAGCGCTGCTTCGTCAACGAGACCGCCACGGGCGCAGTTGATGATGCGCACACCCTTTTTCGTCTTGGCGAGCGCCTCCTTGGAAAGGATACCGCGCGTCTTGTCTGTCATCGGAACGTGCAGGGTGATGAAGTCGGCGTTGGCGAGAAGCTCGTCGAGTTCCACCTTCTTGACGCCCATCTCCTGCGCCCGTTCCGCCGAAAGGAAGGGATCGTAGGCGAGAACATGCATGCCGAGCCCGATCGCCTTCTTGCAGACGATGCCGCCGATATTGCCGGCACCGATCACACCGAGCGACTTGCCGGTGATCTCGACACCCATGATCTTCGACTTTTCCCACTTGCCGGCCTGCGTCGAGGCATCGGCTGCAGGAAGCTGACGCGCGACGGCAAACATCAACGCAATGGCGTGTTCGGCGGTGGTGATGGAGTTGCCGAAAGGCGTGTTCATCACGATGATGCCGCGCTTGGAAGCTGCCGGGATATCGACATTGTCGACGCCGATGCCGGCCCGGCCGATGACCTTGAGGTTGGCCGCAGCGGCGATCAGCTTTTCGGTCGCCTTGGTTGCCGAGCGGATGGCGAGGCCATCGTAATTGCCGATGATCTCGGCGAGCTTTTCCTTGTCCTTGCCGAGCTTCGGCTGGAAATCCACTTCGACGCCGCGGGCGCGGAAGATCTGGACGGCGGTTTCCGAAAGTTCGTCGGATACGAGAACGCGAGGTGCCATTGTGTGGGCTCCTGATAAGAGGTTCAGTCTCTGGATGGGGATGAGCGGTCCCGCTGATGCGGAATCGGGAATGCGTCAGGTCAGGCGGCAGCCTTGGCGAGCGCCGCCTTTTGCGTCTCGAACGCCCAGGACAGCCACGGCATCAGCGCCTGCATATCGGCCGTTTCGATCGTGGCGCCTGCCCAGATGCGCAGGCCGGACGGAGCATCGCGATAGGCGCCTATGTCGAGCGCAACGCCCTCTTTCTCCAGCAGGGACACGATACCCTTGGCGAACGCCGCCTGGGCGTCGGCGTCGAGTGCCGTGATGCCGGGATCGACGATCTTCAGGCAGACCGAGGTGTTGGAGCGTGTCTCGTCCTTCACGGCGAGGTTGGCGATCCAATCATTGGCGGCAACGAAATCGAAGATCACCTTCGCATTGGCGTCGGCGCGCGCGATCAGGGCCTTCAGTCCCCCGAGCGACTTCGCCCAGTTCAGTGCATCGAGATAGTCTTCCACGCAGAGCATCGACGGCGTGTTGATGGTCTCGCCGGTGAAGATGCCTTCGACCAGCTTGCCGCCCTTGGTCATGCGGAAGATCTTCGGCAGCGGCCATGCCGGCACATAGCCTTCCAGGCGCTCCACGGCGCGAGGCGACAGGATCAGCATGCCGTGGCCACCCTCGCCGCCCAGCACCTTCTGCCAGGAGAAGGTCACGACGTCGAGCTTGGAGAAGTCCATGTCCTGTGCGAAGGCCGCCGAGGTGGCATCGCAGATGGTCAGGCCCTTGCGGTCGGCCGGGATGAAGTCGGCGTTCGGGACGCGCACGCCCGAGGTGGTGCCGTTCCAGGTGAAGACGACGTCGCGGTCGAAATCGACTTCGGCAAGGTTCGGAAGGAGACCGTAATCGGCCTCGAACTTGCGCACGTCCTTGAGCTTCAGTTGCTTGACGACGTCGGTGACCCAGCCGGCGCCGAAGCTTTCCCAGGCCAGCATGTCGACGCCGCGCTCGCCGAGCAGCGACCAGAGCGCCATCTCGACGGCGCCCGTATCGGAGGCCGGCACGATGCCGATGCGGTAATCCGCCGGCACGTTCAGGATTTCACGGGTGAGGTCGATCGCCTGCTTGAGTTTCGCCTTGCCGACCTTGGCGCGGTGCGAACGACCGAGCGGGGCATCGGAGAGCGCTTCGAGCGACCAACCGGGGCGCTTCGAGCAAGGACCAGACGAGAAATGGGTGTTGTTCGGACGTACGTCCGGCTTTTGTGCGAGATCCGCCATATGGCTATCCTTCCAGATAGAAAGCCTCTCGTTGGGGAGAGGTGTCCCGCCGCTGCGTATACGGAAACACCGGGAAAAGCGCAAGTGGCAAAGGGATTCTAAAATGCAGGCTCGTAAGTTCGTGCAGGTTCAAGCGAGAACGCTACGGGAACAGGCAGGCACAGTTGACACAATTTCTGACACAGGCGTTCGCGCCATGTTCACGGGAGAATGAGATGAGCGAAATACCGGACGACATCGCCATTGCGGCGGAACAGGCTTTCGAGGCGATCCTGAACAAAGCCTACAAGGAAGAAGGTTTCTCCAACCATTACCGCCTGATCGGAAAGACGGCGCGAGAGATCATCGCCAACGCCATCCTCGCAGAGCGGACTAGGATCGCCTCTAGCC
>JAEWKX010000138.1 GCA_023393575.1 Pseudomonadota bacterium | reverse complement strand
TGGCGCGTCGCTGAAGGCGGCGGTCCGCGACAGGGGCGGCTCTGAGCGGGCGTGCGCGGTCGACCGCATCGGCCTGCACGACGGTATCCGTCCCAATGACTTCGGCTTGCCGGGGGCCTCGACTGCGCCGCGGACCGAACCCTTCATCTTCAGGGCGGGGGACTGTCGGGAAGCACTCGGAGCCGATGCGGCGGAGACGGATGGCCGCCGCGTAGGGCGCGCCGTCGCCGAACTCCTCCTTGGCGATCTCGGCGCCGCCAATGTCATGACGGCACTCGAGCGGTCACGGCGAACGCAGGCAAACCTCGCGGCGCTTTTTGCGCCCGTCCACCCCGCTTCGCCTCTCTCCGATCTGCCGGACGAGACTATTCTGTGCCGATGCGAAAACAAGTCCGTCGGTGACCTTCGCAAGCTGTGCAGCCAGCCTGACCGGCTGACAGGACGGGAAGTGAAGCACAATGGCCGCTTTGCGATGGGAGCGTGCCAAGGCCGATTCTGCGCCGAAAACACGGCATCCCTGATGGCGCAAATCACCCCGGGAGAGCCCCGGCCCCTCGCGGAGGACCTTACAGGGCGCCGCTGGCCGGTCCGCCCGGTTTCCATTGCGGCGCTGACCCGCGTCGATCCCCCGAGAACTGAAAGCCCATGACGAGGTATCCGCACATGACGCAAGCACAGCGCCTGATGATCGAGACGACGAATGCGATCCTGGTCCGCAATCCCTTCGACGGCTCCCCGGTGGGAGAGGTGGCAGCCAGCAGCGCAGGCGAGATTGCCGCTGCCGTTGCGCGCGCGAAGGTAGCGCAATGGGATTTCAGGCAGTCCACACCGGCCGTTCGCCGTGCCATGCTGAACGCGCTGGCAACCAAGATAGCCGCCAATGCCGAAAGCCTTGCCCGGATCATCTCGTGCGAGATGGGCAAGACCATCCGCGAAGCCCGCAACGAGGTGCGCCGCGCGCAGAACACGTTGAAGCTCTCCGGGGACGCGGCGACCTTCCTGGACGGCGAGGCCCTCCATTGCGCCATCGTCGAAGGCGGAGCCGACAGGCTGGCCACCATCACCTACGAACCCGTCGGCGTCGTAGGTGCCATCACGCCCTTCAACTACCCGCTCAACCTGCTGTGCCACAAGCTCGGTCCGGCGATCGCCGCCGGCAATGCCGTGGTCGCCAAACCCTCGCCCAAGGCCCCCCTCGCCGCTGCACGGCTGCGCGAGCTGGCGCTGGAGGCGGGCTGGCCGAAGGACCTGTTCCAGGTCGTGCACGGCGGCGCCGAGGAGGCGCTGACCCTCGCCCGCGCGGCGATCGACCTCCTGTCCTTCACCGGAGGTCCGTCCGCGGGCCTCGCGCTCAAGAATGCGTCCGGTCTCGTGCGCTGCCTCATGGAGCTCGGAGGCAATGATCCTCTTTTCGTTCTGCCCGACGCCGATCTGGACAAGGCCGTCGCGACCACGGTCGGACACCGTTTCGAGATTGCCGGCCAAAGCTGTGCCGCCGTCAAGAAGCTCTACCTGCACAGGGATATCGAGAAGGCCTTCACCGAAAAGTTGCTCGCTGCGGTCGATGCGGTCGAATTCGGTGACCCTGCCAGTGACGATACCGACATGGGTACGGTTATCGACATGGCCGCGGCGAGAACAGTGGCCGAACGTGTCGAAGCCACGATCGCCAGCCATCATGGGAAGCTGCTGACCGGCGGCACCCATGACGGTACCGTCTATTCTCCGACGGTGATCTCCGACGTCTCCGTGGATGCACCCGTCATCGCCGATGAGACCTTCGGCCCGATCATCGCGATCCGTTCCTTCTCGGATGCGCACGAGGCGATCGCCGAGGTCAATGCTGGTTCCTACGGGCTGCAGGCGGGCGTCTTCACCAACGACCACGCGTTGATCAAGACCTTCTCCCGTGACCTGCAGGTCGGCGGCGTGATGATCAACGAAGGCCCCGACTTCCGGGCCGAGCATGTGCCCTTCGGCGGAATCAAGCGCTCAGGCCTCGGTCGGGAAGGTGTCCGCATCGCCTTGCGGGAGATGTCGGAGCCCAAGGTGGTCATCGATTGAGGAGGAAAAAATGCGCGTCGGTATCCTGGGAGCATCCGGGCGGGTCGGCGCCCGCCTCGTCGAACAGATCCTTACCAACCCGGGGTTGGAGCTTGCGGCGGCGCTGGTTTCACCGCAGTCCCGGCTCATCGGGAGCCCCGTCGCCGGCGGCAGCCTTGAATATCGTCCGGCGGACGCGGCAATGAGGAGCCATTGCGACGTGATGATCGACTTCTCGACGCCCGCCGCGAGCCTCGCATTCCAGGAAACTCTCGGGACGAAGACAATCCCGATGGTGATCGGAACGACCGGGTTTACCGGCGAGGAGGACCAGCGCCTGACGGCCTTCGGCCGATACCGGGCAATGCTGATCAGCGCCAATTTCGCGCACGGGTTCGAGGCGTTCCGGCTGGCGGTTGTCGGGTTTTCGCAACGCATGCCAGAGGCCGAGCCTGCGGTGAGCGAGACATATCATGCGCGCAAGAAGGCCGAAGCCTCGGGAACCTCCCGGTTGCTGGCCGCGCAGCTGTTTCAGGCCCGCAGCGCTGCCATGAGCTTCGCCGCACCCGAGCCGTCGATCACGGTCAATCGTGAAGGCGATACCGTCGGCATCAATGAAGTGCGCTTCGAGATGGGATCGGCCGAAGCGGTCTTCACCTACCGCGTTCATACGCTCGCGGCATACGCGGAAGGGGCGCTGGCGGCCGCGCATTGGCTTGCTTCCAAGCCGAGGGCGGCGGGTCGCTATCAGCTTGCGGACAGTCTGAATGGAAACGATCGAGAGGAACAGGACCATGACCATACATGAATTGACCAGCCGCTGCGGGGGCGTCTTCACCGCCCTGAACACCCCCTTCAAGCATGGGGAAATCGACACCACCGCCTACGACGCACTCGTGGAACGTCAGCAGGAAGCCGGCGCCGTCGGGCTTGTCCCGGTCGGCACGACCGGCGAGGCGGCGACCCTTGCCGACGACGAGGCCGATGCGCTGATTGCCCGCACCGCCGGGCTTGCCGGCGGCCGTGCATTGGTCATGGCAGGTGCTGGCGCCAACGACACGAAGAAGACGGTCGAGAAGGTCAAACGGGCAGAAGCGGCGGGAGCGGATGCGGTCCTGATCGTCACCCCCTACTACAACAAGCCGACGCAGGCAGGCCTGATCGCACATTACAGCATGGCCGCGCAGGCGACTTCGCTGCCGATCATGCTCTATTCGGTGCCGGGCCGCTGCGGGGTCGAGATCGCACCCGAGACCTGCGCAATTCTGAGGGAGAAGCATCCCAACATCATCGGCATCAAGGAAGCGGGGGGATCGGCGGGCAGGGTCACGCAGTTGCGCGCTGCCTGCGGCGACCACTTCATCATTCACTCCGGCGATGATGGGCTGACCCTCCCGTTTCTGTCGCTTGGCGCGCTCGGCGTGACGAGCGTCGTCGCAAACGTCGCGCCGCGGGAAATGGTGCAGCTGGTCGAGGCCTGGAAGTGTGGAGATACGGCACGGGCACTCAAGCTGCACGAACTGATCTCGGAACTGACGGATGGAATGTTCATCGAGTCCAATCCGGGACCGGTCAAGGCGACACTTGCGCTTGCAAATCTCGCGGGGCCCGAGATGCGGTTGCCCATGGTGCCGGTGTCGGCAGCCAATCGCGCGCGCCTTTCCGCGATCTTTGGCCGGTTCACGTCCGCGTCGGCCGCCTTCCAAGAAATGCGCTAAGCGGCGCCAGCAGCTTTGCATTGCCCGATGCTGCCGAGCATAGGAGTATCCACGATGGCCGTCCGCGTCCGCGGACGAACCCTCAAAGACAAAGGGGAACGTGAATGAGGAACGGGACTGAGCCCAACGGCTGTCCATGGGGAGGCATCGTCTTCCCGGCCGGATCAAGACCGTCAGGAGCTGCCGATGAACTACAGCTGGGATTTCCACTCCGTCTGGCAGTACTGGGACCTGTTCCTCTGGGGGCTGTGGATCACCGTTCTCTACACGCTCGGATCGGTTCTGTCCGGCATCGCAATAGGCTTCGCGACCTGCGCTGCGCGGCTGTCGGGTTCCAGGCTGCTTGGCGGCATCGCCCGCGTCTATCAGGAGATCTTTCGCTGCACGCCACTGCTCGTCCAGCTTCTCTGGTTCTACTACGCCTTTCCCCTCCTGATCGGCGGCTCGCTCGACAACCGGGTCGCGGCGATGTTGGTGGCTCTTTTACACATCTGACGCTGCCGCCGATCTTA
>JAEWKX010000362.1 GCA_023393575.1 Pseudomonadota bacterium | reverse complement strand
TGGGTGGTGGCGGGCGCCCCGACATGGCGCAGGCAGGCGGACCGGACGGTTCGAAGGCCGGCGAGGCCGTAGAAGCGGTGGCAGCGGCGCTCGGCGGCTGATCCGCCCTTCCTGGAAGGTGGATACGAGATGGGATCGGTTGTTCCAATCGAGGACGATCTGGACGCGGAAGGCGAGGGGCAGCTGCCCTCGCTATTCTCCCATGCGCCGCGCTCCGTAAGCTTCAACAAGCTGAGGAAACGCCTGCTGCGGCAGGTGCGCCAGGCGCTCGAAGACTTTGAGATGCTGAAGGGCCAGCGCCGCTGGCTGGTGGGGCTGTCCGGAGGGAAGGATTCTTATTCGCTCCTCGCGATCCTGATGGACCTGCAATGGCGGGGGCTCCTGCCGGTGGAACTCGTCGCCTGCAATCTCGACCAGGGACAGCCCAATTTTCCGAAGCACATTCTTCCGGACTACCTGTCGTCGATCGGCGTGAGGCACCGGATCGAATATCGTGACACCTATTCGATCGTGACGGAGAAGGTGCCGCAGGGCGCGACCTATTGCTCGCTCTGTTCGCGGTTGCGCCGCGGCAACCTGTACCGCATCGCCCGCGAAGAAGGGTGCGACGCTCTTGTCCTTGGGCACCACCGGGAAGACATCCTGGAGACCTTCTTCATGAACCTCTTCCACGGAGGCCGGCTTGCCGGAATGCCGGCCAAGCTGCTCAACGACGACGGAGACCTCATGGTGCTGCGGCCGTTTGCCTATTGCGCCGAGGACGACATCGCGAAATTCGCGTCCGCCATGGCCTTTCCCATCATTCCCTGCGACCTCTGCGGCTCCCAGGACGGGCTGCAGCGGAACGCGATGAAGGCGATGCTGGCCGATATCGAGACGCGCATGCCCGGACGCAAGGATACGATGCTGCGGGCGCTGTCGCACGCAAACCCGTCCCATCTCCTGGATCCGAAACTCTTCGATTTTTCCGGCCTCGCTGCCACGCCTCGATCCTGATAGAGCATCCAATGACCACTCCCATCGACATCTCCAGGCTTGCCGACTGCCTGCGCCTCGCGGCCAGAACGGAAATCCTTCCCCGCTTCCGGAACCTCGGTACCAGTGACGTGCGTGCGAAGAGCGAGCCGACCGACCTCGTGACGGAAGCGGATGAGGCGGCGGAGCGGATGATCCGCCGGGAGGTTGCCGCAATCGCTCCGGGCGCACTGTTCGTCGGCGAGGAATCGGTGGCGGCGGCTCCCGAGCTCCTGGCGAGGCTGGCGTCCGCCGATCTGGCCGTGGTGGTGGATCCGATCGATGGAACCTTCAATTTCGCGTCCGGAATCCCGGCCTATGGCGTGATGGCTTCCGTTGTCTGGAAGGGGGAGACGGTCGCCGGGATCATCTACGATCCGATGGGGGACGACTGGGTGGTCGCCGAGAAGGGCAGTGGAGCGTTTCTGCGCAAGGCGAGTGGCGACCAGCGCCTGGCGGTGGCTGCACCAACCAGCCTCTCCGAAATGGTCGGCATGGCATCCGCCGGCTATTTCTTCGGCGACATGCGCGAACGTGTTCTCGGCAATCTCGCCAAGGTGCGCTTCGTGGCGAGCTACCGATGTGCCGCGCACGAGTACCGGACCTTCGGCGGTGGGCATGTGCATTTCATCATGTACAACAAGCTCATGCCCTGGGATCATCTTGCCGGCACGCTGATCGCCCAGGAGGCCGGCGGCCATGTCGCCCGCTTCGATGGCTCGGCCTATCTTCCCCATCACGTGGAAGGCGGCCTGCTGGCTGCGACCGACAAGGACAGTTGGGAGATGCTGCGGCGCGAGATCCTGGAGCCCTGACAAGGGCCATGCGGCCCCTGTCGAGGGTATCCGTGGTCTTCAGACGGGCGCGTTCTGCGCGTGGAAGAGACGGCCCTTTTCGCCGATCAACACGAATACCAGGCCGATCACCGACACCGTGAAGAAGCCGGCCACCATCGGCAGGGCCGTGCCGTCGAAGGCCTGTCCGATCATCGCCCCGATCACGCCGCCGCCGATCGTTCCCATGAAGCCCAGGACCGATGACGCCGTCCCCGCCACATGGCCGAGCGGTTCCATGGCCAGCGAGTTGAAATTCGAGCCGATCCAGCCGAACTGGAACATCGCCAGCGCGAAGAACGCCAGGAACAGCGGGAAGGGCATGGGCTGCGGCCCGAAAACCTGGACCAGCAGCCAAAGGAAGGTGATGCCCATGAAACCGAGGAGCGAGGCGTGCGACAGCCGTCGCATGCCGAAGCGCCCGACCAGGCGCGCGTTGACGAAGGACGAAAACGCCATGAACACGGCCACCGCGGCGAAGGCGGCGGCAAACCAGGCCCCCAGTCCATAAATACCGACATAGACCTGCTGCGCCGAGTTGATGAAGCCGAACAGCGCCCCGAAGATGAACATGCTGGCAATCGTGTAGCAGAGCGCCACGCGATTGGTGAGCACGATGCGGAAACCGTCAAGGACCGCGTGGGCCGTGAACGGACGCACATCCTCCGGATGCAGGGTCTCCGGAAGCCGGATATACATCCAGATCGCAACCGCGGCGGCGATCACCGCCATGAATGCGAAAATCAGATGCCATTCGCCGAAGAACAGGATGAGCTGTCCGGCCCCCGGCGCGATAACCGGAATGACCATGAAGACCATCATGATCAGCGACATGACCTCCGCCATCGCCCGGCCACCGTAGATATCGCGGACAATGGAGATTGTGATGACGCGCATCGCCGCCGAGCCGATGCCCTGGATGAAACGCAGGGCCAGGAGCCCCGCGAAGGAAGGGGCAGCCACAACGGCCAGGGAAGAAATCACATAGATCGCCAGACCTGTCAGCATGGGGCGCCGCCGCCCGAAACGATCGGAAATCGGGCCGGAGGCGAGCTGGGCGAAGCCGAAGCCGAAGAGGTAAGCGGATACGACATACTGGCGGTGATTTTCGTTCTCCACGCCCAGCGCCGCGCCGATCTGCTGAAGTCCGGGCAGCATGATGTCGATAGCCAGGGCATTAAGCGCCATCAGCATGGCCATGAGCGCAATGAACTCGACCTTGCTCAT
>JAEWKX010000046.1 GCA_023393575.1 Pseudomonadota bacterium | reverse complement strand
CCAGAAGCCGCCATTGCCGATGCGCTGGACGATCGGAGCGCCGGGACGGTAATTGTTGGCGCCACCGCGCATCGAGCCTGTTGGCGCCAAACCCTGGGCCTGCGCCGGCAGAATAATCGTCGGCACTCCTGCTGTCAGCGCCGCCGTACCGAAGGCGGAGCCTGCCGCGAGCAAGCCGCGCCGTGTCGTCGAAATGGGCCGCCTCGCGTGCTCCATGGGTAAAAGTGAAGCCGTCAGTCATGGCGACGAGCTTCCTGTTCACCTGCAGCTTACTGAAGCTGTTGGTCGAAATCTCGTCGGCCAGCGGGTCACACGGCTTCGTGACGATCGTTGCCGCGGGAAGCCCTTCTCTCCGACTGTCGGCATGGCATGGCGCACGCCAGGGCTCATCCATCTCTGTGTGAGTGGGGCGCATCAGCCATCGATCGGGCTCGTCCCCTCGGCGCCATTTGCGGACGTTGAGCGGTCGCCCGAAAGCGGACACTCAAAGCCGCTCTCGCAGACCGGTCAGGGTTTGACGGGCGTTTGTCTCCGTGCCGGGTGATCAGTCCTGGGACGATTTAGGCCTTTGCAAGGAATTGCCGAGGCGTTCCAGCTCCACCGTGAAGCAGTAGAGGCAGAAGAGCGCCACGAGCACGATTGTCCCCCGCGAGAGCACCACCACGCCGGTTTCGTTGGAGCTCAGATCAGGCGCATGTCGAAGGAAGAACAGGCTGAACATGGCCGCGCCAAAGATGAAGCTGAGGCGGCTTGCAAATCCGAGCAGATGGCCAAACGCGGCATTGCGCCAGCCGGGCACTTCGACCTTCGCGAAGCGATACCAGTAGGCCGTTTGGGATAGGATGACGGCGCAGGCGATCGTTAACAGTTCAGCCGGCGGGATCGGATGCAGAACACCGAGATCATCGACCACGATCCGAAAAGCGCGGTGAATTTCAACCAGGAGCGTGAGCGCTGCGATCGACTGAAGCGCGAGAAGTGCAAGATACGGCACGGTCGACCGCGATCGGTCGTGATCAAGCCCCGATTCCGGTGAGCGGATATCGTGGTCATCCTTCATCGAGCTGCTCGTCGGAAGTCGGGGCCGTTCCTGGACAGCCCTCGCACAACCCGGTCAGCGGCAGACCCGTCGGCCGTTGACGATCGCGCAGCGCACGGGCACCGGCCGGACGACGACCTCTCTGGGGACGGGACGGCGCGCGACCACTGCGCCATTCGGGCCGGCGCATCCCGCTCTCACCACGCCACGCGCACAAACGACGGCGTTCGCTTCGACCGGAATGGTGATCAACGCCAATCCGACCATGCCGGAAGCCAAGATCAGAGCTTTCATGTTTTTTCTCCTGTTGCAGACGATGAGAGAGCCGCAATTGCATCCGCTCAAAGTGATGAATTGCCCTCGATCGGCGGGCCCGGCCACCGGCCGGGCTCTGCCGTCGCGGGCTACTGCAGGTATTTGACCTTCACCTCGGCGATCTTGCCGTTGAAGGCGAAGGGCGCCTTGTCGAAATAGTCGAGCGATACCGGCGAGCCGAGATCGGTGCCGATGTCGAGGCAGTCATTCGCGGTGAAGAGGAGCGGCGCCGACACCGGCACCACGCCGCTGGCGACAACAGCCCCATTGACCTTGACCGCCACATTCAGGGGACCGGCCGGCCTGTTTTCCGCATAGGTCGTCTCGAGGGATGGTGCGGGCTTGGTGTCGGCCACCGTCATGCGCCTACTCCAAGACTACGAATCCTGCGGACCGAACCTAGGGCTTCATCTTGATCCCGAGCTTCGCACGCATGTCCTTGAACACCACGGCAATCGCCTCGATGACCTTCTTGTCGGAATTGGCCTTGCAGTACTGGATGACCTCGTGCTCGGCCTCCTTCGCTCTCTTGACCTCGAGGAGATGCTTCTTGGCGAGACCGTTGTACCAGCCGCTATACCAAGCGGTGAGCATATCGGCGTCTTCCTGGAAGGTTCCCGCGAGCTGGGCGCAGGACAATTTCTGGACGTCGATATAGCCTTTGGCATCCGCGTAAGCGCTCAGGGGTGTCTGGGCGCTCAAGGGTTGGATCAATGCAGCCATGAGCGTCGATGCAATTAGAGTTTTGTGGATCATCTCGTTCCCCTCTTGGACATTGAGCATCATGGCCGCGCGAAACGCTTCCGCGCAGGTCTCGACGTGGGCTCTCAGCCGACCTTCCGGGCCGCGGGAATCGTCCAGCTGCCGTTGATGATCGACGGATCCGTTTCATTCGGCCAATACATCCGCAGCATCAGGATGAAATCGCCGGCAGGCGCGGGAAGCCAGTTCGACTCCTTGTCCTTTCCGGGCGAATCCTTCTGGATGTAAAGGTCCGTCGAGCCGTCCGGATTGGTCTGCAGGTTTTGCCTCGCGCTGATGGAGTATCGGTTCAGCGGATTGTTCACGAAGAAGTACTTGTCGTCATACATCGTCAGCGACCAGAACCCCTCGGCCGGCGGCAGGTGCCCCTTGGGGAAGCGCATGACGTACTTGTTCGCTCCATTGTATTTGTGCCCCTCGGCATCCGCCTTCGAGGTCGGGTACACCGCATCCTGCGGGCGGTTGGCGCCGAGCCCGATCGCCGTGATCAGCGCCCGCATCAGGTAGTCAGTGCCGTAGATGCCGGTCTTCGTCGTGAACGCCCAGCCGTTCTGCTGCGTGATCGCCTTGTTGATCTTGAACTGGAGCATGATTCTGTCGAAGGCGATGTCCGGAATGCGCTTGGCGAAATCCGCCTTGAGCTTGCTCACGTCGAACGACTGGCCGGGGACGATGCCGATGCTGGCAAATCTCGCGAGCTGAGCGGCGTCCGCTTCGGAAGGCGGGTTCGTCTTCATCAGCTCGCAGAGCAAGGTGAAATAGGACACCGCGTCCATGCGGTTGACCTGATCGCGGACCGCCGTCTTCATGTCGATCGCCGGGTCGACCTTGCCGGCCGGCGGTGTGTAGGGCTTGCCATAGGCGCTCAGCGGCACGAGCTTGAACTCGTCCTGCAGCTTGTGCACGGCGGCATAGTCCTCCGGCGTGCCGGTGCAGTAGATGCGGCCGAGCAGCCAGACCATGCTGGTCGGCGATTTGTACTCCTTGACGCCGGCGGGCAGGGTGCCCTTCCATCCGGGGCCGGTAATGGCGTAGGTCTGTGCGCCCGTGCCGGTGGTGCGCTTGCCGGGGACCTGGAAGACGGTGGTCCAGCCATCCAGCATCGGCAGCAGGGCGTAGCGGCCCTTCATGTCGGGAATGCTGAGCACCCAGGGCTCCTTGCCGACATCGAAGAAGCCGGTCGTGTAGAGCGTGTCCGCGTTGGGCGCGGTGACGTCGCGATAGGAGGCGTCCGGATACGATCGCACCTTGACGATCTGGCC
>JAEWKX010000033.1 GCA_023393575.1 Pseudomonadota bacterium | reverse complement strand
GGACTGAACCATGCAAGGCGAATTAATAAGGGTGAGCCAATCACGGCCGCCCGAGGAACGGCTGAGACCCGAGCGGTCAAGACGCGATTGCCCTGTCTTACTGTCGCAGAGACTGGTTCTGCGCGCTCCTCACGAGGAAGACATCGACGCCCTTGCCCATCTCGCCAACAATGCGAACATCGCCACCATGGTGTCCCGCATGCCGCTTCCCTACACGGCAAGAGACGCAGCCGATTTCGTGCGACGCACGAAAGACGGCGAGATCGGCAAGTGCGTCTATGCCATAACCCGAGGTGACAACGGCGCGTTCCTGGGCTGCTGCGGGCTGGAGCCGCAGGAGGACGAGAAGACGGTCGAGATCGGCTACTGGCTGGGGGAGCCCCACTGGAACCACGGATATGCCACGGAAGCCGCACATGCCCTGATCGACATGGCGTTCCGTACCCGCGATATCGACCATATCGATGCGCGCTGCCGGGTCACCAATGTGGCGTCCAGGCGGGTGATCCAGAAGTGCGGTTTCCAGTTCCAGAGTTCCGGCATGATCGGGTCGCTGGCATTGGGCGGCATGGTTCCGGTCGAATGGTTCCGGCTTGATCGGAAGACCTGGATGTCGCTCAGAAGCTGGGGGGACCTCAGATGAACTCCGCCCTTCTTGAACGCAGTCCGGCGGAGTTGAGGATGCCGGGGCCATGCCCCGTCGTCGCCACGCCCCGGCTTGTCCTGCGCCCGCACCGACTGACCGACGCCGACAGCATCGCCGAATCCCTCGGCGATTTTGCGGTGGCACGCATGCTGGCGCGGGTGCCGCAGCCCTATCATCGCCAGGACGCACTCGACTGGTTGCAGATCCAGCTTTCGGCGTCCACACCCGGTTGGGCCGCCGCGATCACCATGGGTGACGACGTGCATGTCGGCATGGTCGGGATCGAGCAGCATGGCCGGTCCTGGCGCATCGGCTACTGGCTCAATCGCTATTACTGGAGACGCGGCATCATGACGGAGGCTGCCGCTGCCCTGCTGGACCGCTTTATCCGGCGCATGCCGGACGTGACGATCCGCTCGGGTGCCTTCGCGGACAATACGGCTTCACTGAAGATCCAGCAGAAGCTGGGTTTCCGGATCACGGGATGCAGCGAGATGTTCAGTCTCTCCCGCAACGGCATGGTGCCGCATATCGATACGCTTCTCCGTCCGGAGGACCTGCGCCGGCCGTGACGCACGGGCTGCGGCCGGCGGTTCCTCCGTCGGCCGCTCAGTCGATCTCGATCCAGACCGGAAAATGGTCGGATCCTGGCGCCTGATGATCGATCCGCGCCGAACGGAGGCGCGGCACCATTTGCGGGTTCACGAAGCAATGATCGAGATGCATCCTCACCGTACCCTCTCCCGGCGGCTTCGCCCAGGTATAGCTGTCCTCGCCCGCCGCCCCCAGATGGGCAAGTGCATCGAAGGCATGGCCGGCTCGGGGAACCCTGCGATAGTAGCTGTCGCTCCGCCCGACCATCTCCAGGTATTCGGGGCTTTCCGGCACCATGTTGAAGTCACCCAGCATGACGAAGTCCTCGGGCAGCGGCGGATCCGGGAAGTCGAACTCGGCGGCCCCGGTCAACGCCCCTCCTTCCCGGACGAAGTTCAGCGCCCGCTCCTTGAGGAACCGGATCTGCTCGATCCGTTCATCGGGCGAAACATGGTCGAGATGGACGGAATAGACCCGCAGCGGACCCGATGGTGCGGCGATCACCGCTTCGACGGCGCCCCTCTGCAGGTTGAGCTTATCGAAGGTCCGATGGCGCGGCAGAAGCAGGTGCCGCACCGCAAGGATCGGCCAGCGCGACAGGATCATGTTGCCGAACTGAAAACGGCGTTCCATCCGCCGCCCGTCGATCTCGACACTGTCGATCAGGACGTCGCAGGATGCGCCGAAGCTCCGGGAATATGCGGGAAAGAACTCGGCCATGCGGGACACGAGATCGATGTGGCCGTTTCGCGGAAAACCGCGCGTGATCTCCTGCAAGCCGATGATGTCGGCATTGTCGATGCTGGCGGCAATGCGCTCCGGATCGAATGCTCCGTCCATCCCGACACCGTATTGTATGTTATAGGTCACCAGCTTCATGATAGTCTTTGACCTCCGCCTGAACGGCCTATATCGAACCCGTCAATGTTCCAGTCGCATGGAATTGTCGCTAACACGAAACCGACGGCAGCAAGATGAAATTTCTCGATGAGACGAAGGTCTATATCCGTTCCGGAGGCGGCGGAGCGGGAGCGGTCTCTTTCCGTCGGGAGAAGTTCATCGAGTTCGGTGGGCCGGACGGCGGCGACGGAGGGCGTGGCGGCGACGTGTGGATCGAGGCCGTCAACGGCCTCAACACCCTGATCGACTTCCGTTACCAGCAGCATTTCAAGGCGAAGGTTGGCATGCACGGCATGGGCCGCAATCGCACCGGCGCAAACGGCGACGACGTGACGCTCAAGGTGCCTGTGGGCACCCAGGTCTTCGAAGAAGACAACGAAACGCTGATCATCGACCTTACGAAGGAGGGACAGCGTTTCCGCCTGGCCAAGGGCGGCAATGGCGGCTTCGGCAACGCGCACTTCAAGTCGTCCACGAACCAGGCGCCGAACTGGGCCAATCCAGGCCTCGAAGGCGAGGAAAAGACCATCTGGCTGCGGCTGAAGCTGATTGCCGACGCCGGCCTCGTCGGTCTTCCCAACGCCGGAAAATCGACCTTCCTCGCAACGGTGACGCGAGCCCGACCGAAGATCGCCAACTACCCCTTCACGACGCTGCATCCCAATCTGGGCGTTGCCACCATAGACGGGCGGGAATTCGTGCTTGCCGATATTCCGGGGCTCATCGAGGGCGCGCACGAGGGGGTCGGGATCGGCGACCGCTTTCTGGGGCACGTGGAACGGACGCGGGTACTCCTGCACCTTGTTTCAGCGGTCGAGGAAAAGGCAGGCAAAGCCTATACGACGGTGAAGCGTGAACTGGAGGCCTATGGCGGCGGACTTGCCGACAAGGCGGAGGTCGTGGCTCTGTCGCAGATCGACGTGCTGGACGAGAAGGAACTGAAGAAGAAGGCCAAGGAGCTGGAAAAAGCCTGCGGGCGCAAGCCCTTCCTCATCTCGGCGGCTACCGGCCAGGGTATGACGGAGGTCCTGCGCGCATTGCGTGACGTCATCGTCGATGCCGCAGGGGACGATACCGCGCTGCCCGATCGCAGCAGCCGCTTCTTGACCGGCAGCGACGGAGACGACGAATGAACGTGTCGCGAAAGCCCCTGGCCGCGCACAGGCGGATCGTCATCAAGATCGGTTCTGCACTCCTCGTCGATCGTGGCACGGGCCTGAAAACCGACTGGCTGGGAGCCATCTGTGCCGACATCGCCGCATTGAAGGCGCGTGGTATCGAGGTCCTGGTGGTCTCATCCGGTGCGATCGCGCTCGGCCGCACGGTCCTTGGTCTGCCTCCCGGCGCCTTGAAGCTGGAGGAGAGCCAGGCCGCGGCAGCCGTCGGTCAGATCGCGCTCGCACGCGCCTGGTCCGAGAGCCTGTCCCGCGATACCCTGGTCGCCGGGCAGGTCCTCCTGACGCTCGGCGATACCGAGGAGCGGCGCCGTTATCTGAATGCGCGCGCGACCATTGGCCAGTTGCTGAAGATGGGCGCGGTGCCGATCATCAACGGGAACGACACGGTCGCTACGTCCGAAATCCGCTATGGCGACAACGACCGTCTGGCGGCCCGGGTTGCCACGATGACGGGGGCTGACCTCCTCATCCTGCTTTCGGACATCGACGGGCTCTACACCGCCCCGCCCCATCTCGATCCCGAGGCCCGGTTCCTGGAGACGATCCCGGCAATCACGCCGGAGATCGAAGCCATGGCAGGTGGCGCAGCCTCCGAGCTTTCACGCGGGGGGATGCGAACCAAGATCGAGGCCGGGAAGATTGCGACGAGCGCAGGCTGCACGATGATCATCGCATCGGGCAAGACGATCCATCCCCTGCGTGCGATCGATGAGGGCGCAAGATCGTCCTGGTTTGCACCGTCTGGCACGCCGGTGGCGGCGCGGAAGACATGGATTGCCGGACAATTGCAGCCGGCGGGCGAACTGACGGTGGATCATGGGGCGGAAGCCGCCCTGCGCAGCGGCAAGAGCTTGCTTCCCGCGGGTGTGAAATCGGTCGCCGGAGACTTCCACCGCGGCGATACGGTCGCGGTCATCGGGCTGGACGGGCGCGAGATCGCACGCGGTCTTGCCGGCTACGACGCCGACGAAGCGCGGCTGATCGCCGGCCGCCGGTCGACCGAGATCGAGGCAGTCCTTGGCTATGCAGGACGCAGCGCCATGGTCCATCGCGATGACCTCGTCATGACCGCCGCTGGCGGCAGCGGCAGCGCGCCGCAGAGTTCTTTGGAGGAATCCGCCCATGCTTGAGTTGGTCACGACGAAGACGGACGATATCGCGAGATTGATGGACGAAGTCGGTCGGCGCGCCAAGGCGGCGGCCCGTCAGCTGGCAACGGCGTCCACCGAGGCGAAGAACCGGGCGCTGAACGCCATGGCCGATGCACTCATCGCATCGAGCACGGACATATTGGCAGCCAACGCCCACGATC
>JAEWKX010000030.1 GCA_023393575.1 Pseudomonadota bacterium | reverse complement strand
GCGGACAAGCGGCCCGAGGACGAACGGGACCAGGGCGACTACCAAACCATTTACGCGCGGGAGCAGGGCGCCGTCGCCGCGCCGACCGCCGGGCTGCATTTCACTCCAGAGCTCTTTGCTGCACTCGATGAAGCGGGGATCGAACGGCATTTCGTCACGCTGCATGTCGGAGCCGGTACGTTCCTCCCCGTCAAGGCCGACAACACCGACGCACACCGGATGCATTCGGAAAGCGGTCACGTCCGTGCGGAGACGGCCGAGAAACTCAACGCGGTGAAGGCGCGGGGCGGTCGTATCGTATCGGTGGGAACGACGTCGCTGCGCCTGCTGGAAAGTGCGACGGGCGACGATGGCACCATCCGGGCATGGAGCGGTGCGACCGATATCTTCATCACTCCCGGCTACGCCTTCAGGGCGGTCGACGTGCTGATGACGAATTTCCATCTGCCGCGGTCGACCCTCTTCATGCTCGTTTCGGCGTTCAGCGGTCTCGATACCATGCGGACCGCCTACGACCACGCCATTCGCAGCGGCTACCGCTTCTATTCCTACGGCGATGCCAGCCTGCTCTTCCGGAAACAAGAATGACCGATAATTTCCAGTTCACGCTCAAGGCAACCGACGGCGGCGCCCGCCTCGGCGAAGTCAGTATGCCGCGCGGCACCATCCGGACGCCGGCCTTCATGCCGGTCGGTACCGTCGGCACGGTCAAGGCCATGTATCTCGACCAGGTTCGCGAGACGGGCGCCGACATCATCCTCGGCAACACATATCACCTGATGCTGCGTCCCGGCGCGGAGCGCGTGGCGCGGCTGGGCGGACTGCACAGGCTGATCCGCTGGGAGCACCCGATCCTCACCGACAGCGGTGGCTTCCAGGTCATGTCGCTGTCCGGCCTGCGCAAGCTGGACGAGCAGGGCGTGACCTTCAAGAGCCATGTCGACGGCAGCCTCCACCACATGTCGCCGGAGCGCTCCATCGAGATCCAGGGCCTGCTGGGCTCGGACATCCAGATGCAACTCGACGAATGCGTGGCACTACCTGCCGAACCGAAGGAAATCGAGCGAGCGATGGAACTCTCGCTGCGCTGGGCCGAGCGATGTCGCGTCGCCTTCGGCGAACAGCCCGGCAAGGCGATGTACGGCATCGTCCAGGGCGGTGACCAGCCGGATCTGCGGGTTCGTTCCGCCGAGGGACTGAGGCAGCTCGACCTCAAGGGTTATGCCGTGGGCGGACTTGCCGTAGGGGAGCCCCAGGGCGTCATGCTGAAGATGCTGGAGGAAACGCTTCCGGTGCTGCCGTCGGAGAAGCCGCGCTACCTGATGGGGGTCGGAACGCCGGACGACATTCTGAAGTCCGTTGCCCGCGGGATCGACATGTTCGACTGCGTGATGCCGACACGGTCCGGCCGCCATGGTCTGGCGTTCACCCGTCGCGGCCGGATCAATATCCGTAACGCGAGGCATGCCGAGGACATGCGTCCCCTCGACGAGGAATCGAGCTGCCCGGCCGCGCGGGACTATTCACGCGCCTACCTGCACCATCTGGTGCGCTCCGACGAGGCGTTGGGCGGCATGCTCCTGTCGTGGAACAATCTCTCCTACTATCAGGACCTGATGAAGGGTATCCGACTGTCGATCGCCGAAGGACGGTTTGCCGAATTCTATGCCGAGACGCAGGCCATGTGGGAGAAGGGGGATGTTGTCCCGCTGTGACGCACGCAGATCGGATGCCGCCGGTTCATCCTGTTGCGGCCCATCTCGACGCCAATCTCTTGTAGGGGCCGGCATCCGTCGGCTGAAATCGTAGATGGCCGACCCGTCCGGCTCTTAGGAGGCAACTCAAGCCATCCTGCAGTATTTTGCGAATGCACGAGACCTACGATCACCCCGGCCAGGAGTCTCTCAAGCATATCAAGAGACGGATTGAAGATATTAATTTAGCAATATAAAATCATCTTGAGGCGAGTGGAGAGTTCGTTTGTTCGATGAGGAGCGCATGGCAGAACCGGCAGCAGCGACCGGTCGCATGCTGGCATGGGCCAAGAACTCCGCCGCCTACCGCCTGTCGCGCCGCATGATGACGGAGCGTGAACTGGCCGACGCCATCAAGCGCAAGGCGAAACAGAAGTTCGAAGGGATCACCGAAGAGCAACTGGCGGCCGTTTCGACCGCGGCGGTGGAATACGGCCGTCTGATTCATGCGCTGGACGACAAGTCCTATGCGGAAGTCGCAGTCCGTTCGGCGGTTCGAAGCGGCCGGTCGCGGCGAGCCATTTCCCGCAGGCTGGCTCAGAAGGGCGTCGAACGGAAGATTGCCGAGGATGCCGTAGACATGGCCGACGATCTTCTGGCTGCGCTGGCGTTCGCACGCAAACGTGCCTTCGGGCCGTTCCGTCGCGTGCCGCTTGACGAGAAGAGGACAGCGCGCGAATTCGCAGCCTTCGCCCGGAACGGCTTCAGCTTCGAGATCGGCAAGGCGATCCTTTCCATGGAGCGGGAAGAGGCGGAGACGATACTGGCCGAACGGCCGTTTGCGTAGCCGGAACCAGCCAAAAGAAAGTTGCATAAGATAGATTATGGAACTGAAAGATATATTAGCTGTACCAACCCTTTGGAATGCCCGGTTCCCTTAGTGTCTCATCCGCTAAGGTGACGCCACGTCGAATTCGAAGCTCAAACCGTCATAGGCCGGGACGACGTGATCCGGCGTCGACTCCATCACCGCGTCGTAATCCAGCGGCGTATGCATGTGCGTAAGCACCGCCTTCCTCGGCTGGAAGACCCTGATCCATTCCAGCGCCTGTTCCAATGAGAGATGGCTGGGATGATGGTGATGCTGAAGCGCATCGATCACGAGCAGGTCCAGCCCCTTGAGCCTGTCCTGGCTTTCGGGCGGAAAATCGCTCACGTCGCTGCAATACGCCACATCGCCGAAGCGGAAGCCGAGCGAATGGATATCGCCGTGTACCTGCCGATGGGCCAGCACCGTGATCGGTCCTCCGT
>JAEWKX010000348.1 GCA_023393575.1 Pseudomonadota bacterium | reverse complement strand
CCCCCCCACGGCAAGAGGTCTGCCTGGATCAGGCCGCGGCGTCGGCTGCGACGCGCAGCGAGACGATCGAATCAGGATCCTGGACCGGCTCGCCCTTCTTGATCTGGTCGATGTACTCCATGCCCTCGATTACCTGTCCCCAGACCGTGTACTGCTTGTTGAGCCAGGGAGCATCGGTAAAGCAGATGAAGAACTGGGAATTGGCGGAATTGGGGTTCTGCGACCGGGCCATCGAGCAGGTGCCGCGGACATGCGGGACGGCCGAGAACTCGGCCTTCAGGTCGGGCTTGTCGGAACCGCCCATGCCGGCGCGGGAGGGATTGAAGTTCGCTCCACCCTTCTTGCCGAACTGCACGTCCCCCGTCTGGGCCATGAAGTCCGCGATCACGCGGTGGAAGACGACGCCGTCATAGGCATTTTCCCGGGCCAGTTCCTTGATGCGGGCGACATGGCCCGGTGCGAGGTCCGGCATCAGCGAGATGACCACCCTGCCCTTGGTCGTTTCCATGATGAGGGTGTTTTCCGGGTCTTTGATCTCGGCCATGTCTTTCTCCTTTTGAGGCGCAGCGGTCACCCGCACGCAGTGATTACTTACCGACGGTGACCTTCACCATCCGGTCTGGATCGGAAACCTCGCCGTTTCCGCCCTCGCCGCGCTTGATCTTGTCGATATTCTCCATCCCGGAAACCACCTTGCCGACGACCGTGTACTGGCCGTTCAGGAACGAGCCCTCGTCGAACATGATGAAGAACTGCGAGTTCGCGGAGTCGGGATCCTGGGAACGCGCCATTCCGACCGTGCCGCGCTCGAAGGGCACCTCTGAGAACTCGGCGGGAAGATCCGGAAGCTTGGATCCGCCGGTCCCGGCGCGCGACGCTTCGAAACCGTCCTCCATGTCGCCGAATTCGACATCGCCGGTTTGCGCCATGAAGCCCTCGATGACGCGATGGAAAGCGACATTGTCATATTCGCCGTTCGATGCCAGCTCCTTGAGCCGCTCGACGTGCTTGGGTGCCACGTCGGCAAGCAGCTCGATGACTACCGGGCCATCCTTCAGTTCGATCGTGAGGAAGTTATCTTCTGCGGCGAAAGACGGCATTGCCAGGCTGGCGAGAGCAAGAGCACCGACAAGGGCGAGACGAAACGATTTCATGGGTTCTCCAGTACGGAAATCAGCGGTTCAGCTTGTTTTTAATGGCCGTGAGGACCGGTGCCGGCACGAATGCGCCGACATCCCCGCCCATCGCCGCGATCTGGCGCACCAATGTGGCCGTAATGGGCCGGGACGCTACGCCTGCAGGCAGAAAGACCGTCTGGATGTCGGGCGCCATCTGTCGGTTCATGCCGGCCATCTGCATCTCGTAGTCGAGGTCGGTCCCGTCCCGGAGGCCGCGGATCAGCAATGTCGCACCGTGGGCGCGGGCGGCATCCACGACGAGATTGTCGAAGGATACCACCTCGAATTCCGCCGAGCGCGACGGGAGCGCCTCCATCAGGGAGGAACGGATCAGATCGGCCCTCTCTTCGAAATTGAACAGCGGCACCTTGCCGGGATGGATACCGATCCCGACCACCAGCTTCTGCGCGACGTGCAGGGCCTGCAGCAGCACGTCGAGATGCCCGTTCGTCATTGGGTCGAAAGACCCCGGATAGAACGCGATTGCCATGAGCCCCCCGGACGAGTTTTCCGCCTTTTGTCACGGAAGCGCCGGCGCCGCAAGCGTGCCTAGATGAACCGCAGATGAACGAGCCGTTCAAGAGCGTTTCAAGGGAGATGTGCTGATATCGGTCCAGTAGCGGGCAGAAGACCCGCCATCGATGGAGACGGATGCCATTTCCCGGACGGCACCGAACCGTGTGAACGGCAAGTTCAGGATGCCGCCGAAGCATGATCCCTCCCAAGTACGGTGGAACCAGTTCGCGCCATGAGCGTTCTGGCAAACAGAAGGACAAGCAGAGATGATCGAGAGAAGGAAATCGATCGTGCCGGACAAGATTACGATGATCAATCTGGTCTGGACGACAATGATTGCCGCTATGCTCACTGCGACGGTAACCCTTTATCAAGAACAATCTCAGGTGTCGGATTTCAACTATCCGCAGATGACGGGAAGGTATCATGACCTTTCTTATTACTGAGCGGACGAACTGAAGAGGTAAGGCGATGGTGATGGCGTTGACGATCCTGGCTGGTCTGATCAGCATGATGTTCGTGGCCTCGGTCGCGTCGACGGTCACCGAGCTTCGTCGTGAGAGCGAAGAGGTCAAGCTCTACGTGCGGCGTCACCGCGCCTTCTGAGGCATATGGTAGCGATTCGTGCCGACTTTTCGTCCGCGCGGATCAAAAAAGCCGGGGTTTTCGCCCCGGCTTTTTTCTGCCCCGACAGACCGTCACTCTTCGTTCTGGTCTCCCGGCTCGGCCCCTTCAGGACCGAAATCGCCGGTTTCGGACACGATTTCTTCTGGCAGCCCCCCGCCGTTCTCCTCGTCGCCCTCCGGTTCGCTGATGCGTTCCACCGAGACGACCTTTTCGTCCTTTGCCGTTGAGAAGATCGTGACGCCCTTGGTGGCCCGACTTGCGATGCGGATATCTCCGACAGGAACCCGGATCAGTTGGCCGCCGTCGGAGACGAGCATGATCTGATCCTTGTCCTCGACCGGGAAGGCGGCGACGAGTTCACCGATTTCATTGGTCTTTGAGGTGTCGGTGGCCCGGATGCCCTTGCCTCCCCGGCCCGAGGTCCGGAAATCATAGGAAGAGGACCGCTTGCCGAATCCCCGCTCGGACACCGTCAGGACAAACTGCTCGCGCGCTTTCAGCTCCTGGTAGCGATCCTCGCCGAGTTCGCCTTCGGCGCCGACTTCTTCTCCGACGAGAGAGATGTCCTCCTCATCGAGGCCCATGGCGCGCCGTTCGGCTGCGGAGCGCTTCAGATAGGCCGCACGCTCCCAAGGTTCCGCATCGACATGGCCGACGATCGTCATCGAGATGATGCGGTCGCCGGGCTGCAGCGTGATGCCGCGGACGCCAATCGAGTTGCGGCCTGCAAAGACGCGGACGCCATCGACCGGGAAGCGAATGCACTGCCCGAGCGCCGTGGTGAGCAGTACGTCGTCGCGATCGGTACAGGTCTCGACGGAGAGGATCTCGTCTCCTTCCTCCTCCAGCTTCATCGCGATCTTGCCGTTGCGGTTGACTTGGATGAAGTCCGACAGCTTGTTTCGGCGAACCGTGCCGCGGGTGGTCGAGAACATCACGTCGAGATTGTTCCAGGACTCTTCATCCTCCGGCAGAGGCATGATCGTGGTGATGCGTTCGCCGGATTCCAGCGGCAGCATGTTGATCAGGGCTTTCCCGCGCGACGGCGGGGTGCCGATCGGCAGGCGCCAGACCTTCTCCTTGTAGACGATACCGCGGGACGAGAAGAACAGGACGGGTGTGTGGGTATTGGCCACGAAGAGACGCGTCGCGAAATCCTCGTCCTTCATCGCCATTCCGGAGCGGCCCTTGCCGCCGCGGCGTTGCGCACGATAGGTCGCCAGCGGCACCCGCTTGATGTACCCGGCATGCGATACCGTGACGACCATGTCCTCGCGGGCTATGAGGTCCTCGTCGTCCATGTCCGGGCCGCCCTCAAGGATCTCCGTGCGGCGCGGCGTGCCGAATTCGTCCCGAACGGCAGTCAGTTCGTCCTTGACGATCTGGTAGATGCGTACCCGCGACGACAGGATGTCCAGGTAATCGCTGATCTCCGCGCCGATCTTGTTGAGTTCGTCGCCGATCTCATCCCGGCCAAGCGCAGTCAGACGGGCAAGACGCAGCTCGAGGATCGCCCGCGCCTGCTCTTCCGAAAGATTGTAGGTGCCGTCGTCGTTGATCTTGTGGCGCGGGTCGTCGATCAGGCGGATGAGCGCATCGACATCATGGGCCGGCCAGCGCCGGGTCATCAACTGCTCGCGGGCGGTCGCCGGATCGGGCGCGCGCCGGATCAGATTGATGACCTCATCGATGTTGGCGACAGCGATTGCCAGACCGACGAGGACGTGAGCCCGCTCACGCGCCTTGCGCAGCAGGTACTTGGTGCGGCGGCTGACGACTTCCTCGCGGAAGGCCACGAACGCCCGCAGCATGTCGATCAGGGTCAGTTGCTCCGGCTTGCCGCCGTTCAGCGCCACCATGTTGCAGCCGAAGGAAGTCTGCAGCGGTGTGTAGCGGTAGAGCTGGTTGAGGATGACCTCTGCATTCGCATCGCGCTTCAGCTCGATGACGACGCGGTAGCCCTGGCGGTCGGATTCGTCGCGCAGATCCGAAATGCCTTCGACGCGCTTGTCGCGCACGAGTTCGGCCATCTTCTCGATCATCGTCGCCTTGTTCACCTGGTAGGGAACCTCGGTGATGATGATCTGCTCGCGATCGCCGCGCATCGGTTCGATATGCGCCCTGCCGCGCATGATGACGGAGCCGCGGCCGGTCTCGTAGGCGGACCTGATCCCCGATCTGCCGAGAATCAGTGCGCCGGTCGGGAAATCCGGGCCGGGAATGATCTGCATCAGTTCCGGCAGTTCGATCGCGGGATTGTCGATCAGGGCGATACAGCCGTCGATCACTTCCGCCAGGTTATGCGGAGGAATATTGGTCGCCATGCCGACCGCGATGCCACCGGCGCCGTTGACGAGAAGATTCGGAAACCGCGCCGGAACCACGACAGGCTCGGACATTGTCCCGTCGTAGTTGTCGCGGAAATTGACGGTCTCCTTGTCGAGATCGTCGAGAAGCGAATGCGCGGCCTTTTCCAGGCGGCATTCCGTGTAGCGCTGTGCCGCCGGCGGATCGCCGTCGATCGATCCGAAGTTGCCCTGACCGTCGATCAGCGGCAGGCGGAGCGACCAGTCCTGCGCCATGCGGGCAAGAGCGTCGTAGATCGCCGCGTCGCCATGCGGATGGTATTTACCCATCACGTCACCGGTGACGCGGGCGGATTTCACGTACTTCTTGTTCCAGTCGATCCCCATCTCGCTCATCGAGAAGAGAATACGCCGGTGAACCGGCTTCAGTCCGTCGCGAACGTCGGGCAACGCGCGGCTGACGATCACGCTCATCGCATAATCGAGATAGGACCGCTGCATCTCCTCCATGATGGAAATGGGTTCGATGCCTGGTGGCAGCTTTCCGCCGCCGGGAGTGCTTTGCTCAGTCAAATCGGATCACGATCTTTGTTCGGAATCAGTTGATTTTCTATAGCGGAAAGCGGGTCGGTTCACCAATTTCCGCAGGAGTTTTGAACAGATTTTGACCTGTTCCCATGGATTGCCGCGTTGAGATACAGTCCACGATCGGCAATTACGCTTCCCATGATCGACGGGCTGTCCTAACAAGCTTGCGAAGGGTCCGCAAGGATCGAAGAACGGGGAAGAAGATGGCGAGCGCCGATACGCTGGTGAATGCATTCACGACGCTGCTCGTAACACTGGATCCGCCGGGGCTCGCACCGGTATTCCTTGGCCTGACCGTCGGAATGACCCGCAGCCAACGCCGCCACGTTGCTGTCCGGGGGGCGATGATCGCCTTCGGGATTCTTGCGCTGTTCGCGCTGTTCGGCGCGAGCCTGCTCGGCTCGCTCGGCATCTCCATGGGGGCGTTCCGCATCGCCGGCGGCCTGCTGCTGTTCTGGATATCCTTCGAGATGGTCTTCGAACGCAGGCAGGAGCGCAAGGAAAAAACCTCGCAGGCCGCCGTAACGATTGACCATCTTCACAATATCGCCGTCTTTCCGCTCGCCCTGCCCCTCATTGCCGGTCCGGGCGCCATCTCCGCGACGGTCCTCCTGGCCGGATCACTGGCAGGCCCATGGGACCGGATGCTGCTGATCGGCGTTCTGGCGCTCAGCATGGGAGCCGTGCTCGCTGCCCTGCTGATCGCCGAACGGCTGGATCGTTTCCTGGGAGTCACGGGACGGGCGATCCTCACCCGCCTCCTCGGCGTCATCCTCGCGGCGCTTTCCGTTCAGTTCGTCGTGGACGGCGTGAAATCTGCCTTCAACGCCGTCTGACTTGGCGGATCAGCCCCGCCCGGCGAAGACGCGATCCCGGGCACAACGGAATGTCGTCGTCGAGATCGCGGGAAAAGCCGCCGCCACCGGAGGGCTGGCCGCCGCCGCGGCTGCCGCCGGATGCCGGACGATCATAGTCGTCTCCGAAGTTGCCGCCGCCGTAGTCACTGCCGCCGGCGGGACGTCCGCCGG
>JAEWKX010000379.1 GCA_023393575.1 Pseudomonadota bacterium | reverse complement strand
TCGAACATGCCGAGCAGCGGCTCGTCGCCAAGGTTGCGGATGAATTCGATATGGGTCGTTCCCATTTCGCGCAGGAAAACGGCATCGCGAAGGATAGCACGGAGATCGGTCTCCTCCTTGGCCGGCTTCGGCATGCGGGCAAAGGACGAGAATTCATCGACCATCCGCCCGATGTCTCCCACCTGCCGGACGATCGTTTCGGTACACTGGTCGAAAACCGCGCGGTCGTCGTCGGCGATCTGCTTGCCGTAGCGGCGCTTCAGCCGTTCGGCCGACAACTGGATCGGCGTCAGCGGGTTCTTGATTTCGTGGGCGATGCGCCGTGCGACATCGGCCCAGGCGGTGGAACGCTGGGCGATCACCAGGTCGGTGATGTCGTCGAGCGTGATGACATAGGAATCATGGGCAGAGCTCTGCTCCTCGCGGGTCACCTGGACGCTGAGGGTCCGCTCCTTTCCGCTGCGTGTTAGGTTCACCTGTTTCCGGAAGTCGTTCCGTGAGCGGGCGGTGGCCTCCGAGAGGACGTGATCGAGCTCCGGCACCACTTCCGACAGGTTGCGCCCCATCAGTTTTTCGGCAGGCAATCCGAGGAACGCTTCGGCAGACGGATTGACGATGGTGATACGCCGGTCGTCCTCCACGCCGATGACGGCAGCGGTAACACCCGAGAGGACCGCTTCGATGAAACGGCGGCGATCATCTACCTCGTCCTTCGCCTCGAGGATCTCGTCCCGCTGGCTGCGGATTTCGGAGATCATCTTGTTGAAGGTGCGCGACAGGTTGCCGACGTCGCCATCCGCAGCGCGCACGGGGACGACCACATTCAAATCCCCGGAGGCGACGCTGTCGGCGGCGCTGATGAGGAGACGGATCGGGCGAACAATCCGGTCGGCAACCGCGATCGCCGTCCAGATGGCCGCAAGAAGAACGATCAGCGCAAAACCGAGGTAGAGGATGGCGAATGCGAGCTGCAGTGATGTCCTGCCCGCCTCCATCGCCTGGTACTCGGCGGCATTGTCCTCCATCAGCCGCATGGCGGACATGACCTTCGGATCCACGGCCCGGATCGTATAGAGAAACGATTCCGGCAGCGCATCCAGCTTTATGATCGCACCGACGAGGTTCGTGATGCCGGGTGGAATGAGGGTGGGCTGGCCCGCCGCCGCCTTTTGCAGCGCGTCCTGCGGAATGGCAGGAAGCGGCCGTTCCGTCTTGATGTCCGCCTGGGCAATCGCCGATCCATCCTCCCGGACAAGAAAGGCTCCGAGCATGCCCCTGCCCCGTGCCTGGCGGGTCATGAGGTCCACGAACCCCGTTCGATCCAGGTAGAAGGTCGCCCGGTTGCGCTCCAGGTCATTGGCCATCGAGACCGTCTGCCCCTGGAGATAGCTCGCATTCTCCATCATGTAGGCCTGGGCCACGTCGGTCGAAGACTTGACGATCGACTGCGTGCGGATGGAAAACCACCGGTCGAGGCCTGCGCTGAGCGTGATACTTGCGAACAGGGCGACAAGAACAGCGGGCGTGATCGCAACGATGGAAAACAGCACAACGACGCGAATATGCAGCCGTGCGGCGGCGCGCCCGCGATTGCGGGCCTTCAGCAGGCGCCCCAACTCGCGAGCGATAAGATAGATCAGGCCGACGATGAAGATGCCGTTCAGCACGGCCGAGGCAATCACCACCGGCGTCGTCGGCGCAATGGGGGTCAGCCCAAGAAGCACGAAGAGAGTGAGGATCGCGCACAGCAGCGCGCCGCCAGCGAGAAGGAGGCCCGGCAATGCGAAAGATGCACGACGGTCTTGCGCAGCAAGTTCCGCTCCAGCCTCCTCCGCGGGCGACATGACGCCCTCGATCATTGCATCAAACTCCTTACGACCGATCTCCGGTCGCGACCGCTACCGCCGCTAAGGAAGGCTGCGTCACTGCCGGCACCGAGGGTGCGGCAGACCGGTGCGTGACCAATAAGCAACGCATTGTGGCGAAAATGCAACGAATCCGAACCGACTGTCAAGCAGGCATCACGGGTTGCGGGAGCTCCGATAGACGGAGACGCCAAGTTCGCGGATCTTCTTCCGGAGCGTATTCCTGTTCAGCCCAAGCAGGTCGGCAGCCTTGATCTGGTTACCGCGCGTTGCCGTCAACGCGGCCAGGATCAGCGGATACTCCATCTCCCTCAGAACCCTGTCGTAAAGGCCGGGCGGCGGCAGGTTGTCGCCAAATCCGGCGAAGTAGCTGCGCATGTTCTCCTCCACCGCCTGCGAGATCGTCAGCGCCTCGCCACGAGTTGCCATCTTGTCGATCGGGCTGTCCGGCGTGTCCGACCGAAGCTCCGCCTCGATGATCTCGCGGGTGATGACGTCCTGGGGATAAAGGGCCATCAGTCGGCGCATGAGGTTTTCCAGCTCGCGCACGTTGCCGGGCCAGGCATAGGACTTCATGGCCTCCAGCGCCTCGTTGTCGAAGCGCTTGACGTCAAGGCCTTCCTTCTCGCCCATCTGCATGAAATGACGAACGAGGTCGGGAATGTCCTCCGCTCTGTCGCGAAGCGGAGGCAGGCGCAAGGGCACGACGTTCAGGCGATAATAGAGATCCTCCCGGAAAAGCCCCTGATTGATCAGTTGCTTGAGGTCCTTGTTGGTGGCCGCGACGATGCGCACGTCGGTGCGGATGGGGGTGCGACCGCCGACGGTCGTATATTCTCCCTGCTGCAGCACACGCAGGAGGCGCGTTTGCGCGTCCATCGGCATGTCGCCGATCTCGTCAAGGAAGAGCGTGCCGCCCTCGGCCTGCTCGAAGCGGCCGGTAGAGCGCGATTGGGCGCCGGTGAAGGCACCCTTCTCGTGGCCGAAGAGCTCCGATTCGATCAGATCTCGGGGGATCGCCGCCATGTTGATGGCGACGAAGGGGCCGTTCCGGCGCTTGCCGTAGTCGTGCAGCGCACGGGCGACAAGCTCCTTGCCGGTGCCGGATTCGCCGGTGATCATCAGCGTCAGGTCAGTCTGCATGAGCCGGGCGAGAACGCGATAGATCTCCTGCATCGCCGCCGAGCGGCCGACCAGCGGCATGCCATCCTGGGTGTCGTCATCGAGTCGCGCCGGCTTCTTTTTCGGCTCGGCGAGCGCGCGCCCGATAATGGCCAGCAGTTCCGTCAGGTCGAAGGGTTTCGGCAGGTAATCATAGGCTCCCTTTTCCGAAGCCTTGATCGCAGTCATGAACGTGTTCTGGGCGCTCATGACGAGGACGGGGAGATCGGGCCGCGCCCTCTTGATGCGCGGCAGGAGGTCGAAGGCGTTCTCGTCCGGCATCACCACGTCGGTAACTACCAGATCGCCCTCGCCCGCAGATACCCAGCGCCACAGCGTGGCCGCGTTCGAGGTGATTCGGACGTCGTAGCCGGCCCGGGTCAGTGCCTGGTTCAGGACGGTACGGATGGCCGCGTCGTCGTCTGCAACAAGGATCGTGGCAGTCATTTCGCTTTTCCTGTGGTGGCAAGGGTCACGGCCGGCTCAGCCGTGCTCGCTTCCTTGTGCATCGGCATCAACACCCGAAAAACCGTGCGTCGGCTCTGGCTGTCGCATTCGACGATCCCGCCGTGCGCACCGATGATCTTGGCGACAAGGGCAAGTCCCAGGCCGGACCCGTTGGTCTTGGTGGTAATGAAGGGATCGAAGAGATTGGGAAGCAGATCGGCGGGAACACCGGGACCATTGTCGATGACGCAGAATTCCAGGGGTAGCGAGATCTTCTCGCGCGAACCCGCTACCGAGAGACGGATGCCGGGCCGATACGCGGTCGTCAGCATGATCTCTCCGTCCACCTCGTCCCCGATCGCCTCGGCGGCGTTCTTCACAAGGTTCAGGAATACCTGCACCAACTGATCGCGGTTGGCGTAAACCGCCGGCAGCGACGGATCGTAATTCTCGGAAATCCTGATGTCGCGGCCGAAGCCCGCATTGGCAATCGCCTTCACGTGATCAAGCACGGAATGGATGTTGATCGGTTGCCGGTCGACAGGCCGTTCGTCGGAGAACACCTCCATCCTATCGACCAAAGAGACGATGCGGTCTGTCTCGTCGCAGATCAGCCGCGTCAGCGCCCGGTCCTCATCCGGTGCGGAGGTCTCCAGGAGTTGCGCAGCGCCGCGGATGCCGGACAGAGGGTTCTTGATCTCGTGCGCCAGCATCGACGCAAGGCCGGTGACCGAACGGGCCGCCGCACGATGGGTCAGCTGCCGGTCGATCTTGTCTGCCATCGACCGTTCCTGAAAGACGACGACCACAGAACCGGGCTTGCTGGCCACGGGTGCCACGTAGAGATCCACCAGCTTGTCCTGCCCCAGCCGCGGCGAAGACAGATCGACGCGATATTCATTGACCGGCGCCTTGCGCTCGCGGACCTGGTCGATCAGCGCCAGAAGCGGGCTGCCAAAGGGAATCAGGCTGGAAATCTCATGGCGCGCCAGCTGGGCCGCGCTGGCACCGAAAAAGGATTCGGCCTCCCAATTGGCGAAGGCGACATGACCGGCCTCATCGACAAGGATCACCGGGTTCTGAACGGAGTTGAGGACGGCGAGCGCCAAACCGTCGTCACCGACCGGAGTTTCGCTGGCGGTCATGCGGCCTCCCTTGAGACCGACGGCACGGAGGCCGTCATTGCCTGCATCATTCGTTGCATGACGTCCTCGGGGTCGACGGAACGGAAGATCGCGGCCTTCTCATCGGCCGCCACCGCCGGCGCCAACCGCTCGAGATACCAGCCGAGATGCTTGCGGGCGTGACGCAGTCCCGCTTCGCGACCGTAGAATCGCAGCATCGCGTCGTAATGCTCGGCAACGATCCCTACCTGTTCCCGGCGCGAGGGAGGCCGATGCCCGGCGATCGCTCCCACATGCCACGGCCGGCCCTGGGCGCCGCGACCCACCATGACCGCATCCGCCCCGGATCGACGCAGGATTTCGGCGGCATCGTCTGCCGACTGAACATCCCCATTGGCGACCAGCGGGATGGAAATTGCATCCCGAACCCGGCGAATGGCATCCCAATCCGCCCGACCTTCATAGAATTGCATGCGGGTGCGCCCGTGGATGGTGACGAGGCGAATACCCGCCGCCTCCGCCTGCTGCGCGATATCGGGGGCGTTCATGGAGGTCTCGTCCCAGCCAAGGCGCATCTTCAGCGTCACCGGAACGTCCACCGCCTTCACCGTCGCCTCGATCAGTGAAAGCGCCAGCGCGGGATCGCGCATGAGCGCAGAGCCGGAATAGCCGCCCGTTACCTTCTTTGCAGGACAGCCCATGTTGATGTCGATGATGTCAGCTCCATGGTCAGCGGCGATCCGCGCCGCTTGCGCCATCCACTGCGGCTCGCGCCCCGCGAGCTGGACCATGTGAGGGCCGAGTCCTGCCCGCTTCAGACGCGCCCAGGACTCGCCCCGGCTCAGGACGAGTTCCCGGCTGGCGATCATCTCGGTGACCACGAGGCCCGCCCCCCAACGCCAGGAAATCTCCCTGAACGGCAGGTCCGTGACGCCCGACATCGGCGCCAGGACGACACGGTTCCGGATATTTACCGTCCCGATGCGGAACGACTCGGCAAGACACGGAGGAAGCAACTGATGATCTTTCGGGCACGCAGTTCGAATGCATTATTTTTAGCCACACTTTCTCCAGATCACAAGAGCAATCGCAGAGAAATGACAAATGGTAGCGGCTGGCAAAATGCCTTGTGAGTCTATAGGTCTCGACTGTCAATTCTTTGTGTCGGAACGGCATCGGGCGAAAAACGCATGCAGATAGGAATCGTCATCGTCGCAGCCGGCCGCGGAGAACGCGCCGGGATCGAAGATGGGCCGAAGCAATATCGCCGGATCGGAGGCAGGGCCGTCATCGCCCATACACTCGAGGTATTCCTGACATGGTACCGCGCCGCATCCGTGGTCGCGGTGATCCACCCCGAGGACCGGGATCTGCTCGTGCAGGCGATCGCCGGCCTGCCCGGCGCTGACCGCGTGACCATCGCGATCGGCGGTGCAACGCGCCAGCAATCTGTTCTGTCGGGGCTCGAGGCAATCGTCCCGACAGAGGCGACGCATGTGATGATACACGATGCCGCCCGGCCCTTCATCGATCATGCGCTCCTCGAGCGCATCGCTGCGCGCCTGGATGGGGGAGACGAGGCGGTCCTGCCTGCCCTGCCCGTTTTCGACACATTGAAGCGCAGCACCGGCGGGACGGTCGAGGGAACCGTCTCACGCGAAGGACTGTTTGCGGCCCAGACCCCGCAAACCTTCCGGCTTCCGGCGATCCTGCAGGCCCACCGCGATGCCGAAGGCGCCGGCTTCAACGCCTTTACCGACGATTGCTCCATCGCGGAATGGGCAGGAATCAAGGTGACGCTGGTCGAGGGCTCACCGAATAATGTGAAACTGACAGTGAGGCGAGACATCATCATGGCGGATCAACGAATGGCGAAGGCTGCGATGCCCGACGTGCGCACGGGCAGCGGCTACGACGTTCATCAACTGGAAGCGGGCGATGGCGTGACCCTCAGCGGCGTCCTTATCCCTCATGACCAGAGGCTCAAGGGGCATTCCGACGCAGATGTCGGGCTGCATGCGCTCACGGATGCGTTGCTTGCCACCTGCGGCGCAGGCGACATCGGCGATCATTTTCCCCCGTCCGATCCTCAGTGGAAGGGCGCATCTTCGCGCATATTCCTCGCGCGGGCCGCGGAAATCGTCCGGGAGAATGGCGGCACGATCATGAATGCCGACGTTTCATTGATTGCGGAGGCGCCGAAGATCGGCCCCCACCGCCAGGCGATGCGGAAAACCATGGCAGAGATCCTCGGGATCGCCATGGAGCGCTGCTCCGTCAAGGCGACCACCAACGAGCAGATCGGCTTCATCGGCCGCCGCGAGGGGATCGCGGCGATCGCCACCGCCACCGTGTTCTATCAAGA
>JAEWKX010000323.1 GCA_023393575.1 Pseudomonadota bacterium | reverse complement strand
GTCATCAACAACAATGCCGGAAACGGCCGTATCGGTATTGCGGCAATGATCGATGCCGGCATGGTCCGGAAGATGATCTGCTCGTTTCCGCGCTCCTCCGATCCTCGCGCCTTCACGGAAAAATACGTGGCAGGAGAGATCGAGCTGGAACTGGTGCCGCAGGGGACCCTGGCCGAGCGGATTCGCGCCGGCGGTGCTGGCATCCCTGCCTTCTACACCCCTACCGCGTACGGCACGGAACTCGCCGAGGGCAAGCCGATCGCCGAGTTCGACGGCCGCCCCTATGTTCAGGAGCGTTGGCTCAAGGCTGACTTTGCTCTCGTCAAGGGATTTCTGGGGGATACCCATGGAAACCTGACCTACAGCAAGGCCGGGCGGAACTTCAATCCACTGATGTGCATGGCGGCGGCGAAGACGATAGCGCAGGTGTCGAAGACCGTTGCGGCCGGCGAGATCGATCCGGAGCATGTCGTCACCCCCGGCATTTTCGTGGACCGGGTCGTCGAGGTCGCCGACGCCCGACAGGAAGAAGAGCTCGTTCGTGCCGGAGTGGCCTACATATGACAGCCGATGCGCCTATCGATACCCGCGAAGACATAAAACTCACCAATGCCCAGATCGCCTGGCGTGCCGCCCAGGACATTGCCGACGGCGCCTATGTCAACCTCGGCATCGGCTTCCCCGAGATGGTGGCCCGCTATCAGCCGTCCGGACGGCAGGCGGTCTTCCATACCGAAAACGGCATTCTAGATTTCGGCGAGGCGCCTCCGCCCGGTGAGGAGGACTGGGATCTGATCAATGCCGGAAAGAAGGCCGTCACCCTGAAACCGGGGGCGTCCTTCTTCCACCATGCGGACAGTTTCGCGATGGTGCGCGGCGGCCATCTGGACGTTGCCATCCTCGGCGCCTATCAGGTGGCGCAGAACGGCGATCTCGCGAACTGGCGAGTCGGCGCCAAGGGCGTGCCTGCCGTCGGCGGCGCCATGGATCTGGTTCACGGCGCAAAACAGGTCTGCGTCATTACCGAGCATGTCACCAAGAACGGCGAGCCGAAGCTGGTCGAGAAATGCACCTTCCCGCTTACCGGCGTGGGCTGCATCACCCGTGTATATACCAGTCACGCCGTGATCGACATTGTCGGCGGCCGTTTCGTCCTGCGGGAGAAACTGGTGGCAATGTCGCTGGAGGAACTGCAGGCCATGACCGGAGCGCCGTTGCATATCGACGGAGCCGTGGCCGATCTCGTCGTGCCGGCGCTTTGAGGAAAACACCATGACCGAAGCCTTTATCTGCGACTATATCCGCACGCCCATCGGCCGTTTCGGCGGTTCCCTGTCCTCTGTCCGTGCCGACGACCTCGGCGCGATTCCGCTGCGGTCACTGATGGAGCGCAATCCGCAGGTGGACTGGCAGGCCGTGGACGATGTCATCTTCGGCTGCGCCAACCAGGCGGGCGAAGACAACCGGAATGTCGCGCGGATGTCGCTGCTGCTCGCGGGGCTGCCGGCCTCGGTGACCGGAACGACGATCAACAGGCTCTGTGGCTCGGGCATGGATGCGGTGATCGCGGCCGCACGCGCCATCAAGGCCGGTGAGGCGGAACTGATGATTGCTGGCGGGGTCGAAAGCATGAGCCGGGCCCCTTTCGTCATGCCGAAGGCGGAGACGGCGTTCTCGCGCAATGCGGAGATCTACGACACGACGATCGGATGGCGCTTCGTCAATCCGCTGATGAAAAGGCAGTACGGTGTCGATTCCATGCCGGAGACGGGTGAGAATGTCGCGGCGGACTATGGTGTTTCGCGAGAGGACCAGGACGCGTTTGCGCTCCGCTCGCAGAACAAGGCTGCGGCGGCGCAGGAGAATGGCCGCCTCGCACAGGAGATCGCACCCGTCACCATACCCCAGCGCAAGGGGGATCCCATCGTGATCGGCAAGGACGAACATCCGCGGGCCACGACCATCGAAGCGCTTGCCAAGCTGGGTACGCCTTTCAAGAAGGAGGGCGGTACCGTGACGGCGGGCAATGCCTCCGGTGTCAACGATGGCGCGGCCGCTCTCATCATCGCGTCGGAAGCTGCGGCAAAAAGGCATGGACTCACCCCCATCGCCCGCATCCTGGGCGGTGCGACCGCGGGGATCGAACCGCGTATCATGGGCATCGGGCCGGCACCTGCGACCTGGAAGCTCTGCGCCCGCCTCGGCATATCGCCGGCGGATTTCGATATCATCGAACTCAACGAAGCCTTTGCCTCCCAAGGCATCGCCGTGTTGCGGGAACTCGGGATCGCCGAGGATGCGGATCACGTCAATCCCAACGGCGGCGCCATCGCATTGGGACATCCGCTCGGCATGTCGGGGGCCCGTATCACCGGTACGGCAGCCTTGGAACTGTCGATCCGTAAGTCGAAGCTGGCGCTGGCGACCATGTGCGTGGGCGTCGGACAGGGGATCTCGGTCGCCTTGGAACGTGCCTGAACAGGGGTTTCGTCCAGAGCCAAGAGCTTTGTTCAGTCCGGTTCCGCCTGCCGGTAGAAGCTTGCCACATCCTCGAAGAAGCGTCGTCTCGAGTCCGGATCGGTGTAGAACATGTGGCCGCCGCGATAAAGGGCCAGTGCCGTACGGGATGCCGCAAGTTGCGGCGGCAGGTGATCGAGAACGTACCGACTCATGCCATAGGGTGTGATGGCGTCACTGTAGCCGTGGGCTATGAGAAGCCGAAACTGCGGGATAACGGACAGCAGGTCGCGCAGATCGTCCGATGCGCTTGCGTCTGTGCGGCCGCCGTCGCCATGTCCGCCTTTCCAATCCCAGCGACGGTTCACGTCCTCGTTCAGCAGCGTGTAGGTCATCGTACTGCTGTAGTTGAGAACCTGTTCCGCATAGGATGCGAATGCGCCGCCATAAGCCCTCGTATAGCCATCGAGGATAGGATCGTCGTTGCGACCGTAGGACGTCTCCGGATAGGCGTCGGGACGCACATAGGCTGCGTCGTAGGGGCTGACAATCTCGCCGGTTCCGGCGGATTGCCTGGCATAGACCTCGGAGATGAATCCGCGTGTCCGGCGCACTGTGTGAGTATCGATACCCGTCAGGTCGGAAACACGGCTGTAGAAGGCATCTGCCTTGTCTCCCGTCGGGGGTGATCCGGCAAGGGTCACGAGATAGTCATTCATCGCGAACGCCTCGGCGCCCGCCAGTGCTTCCGCCGAAAATCGTTCTTCGCGTTCCATCCTGGCTGCGGCGAGCGCGGGAAGCTGAAGCGCTGCACTGAGAGGATCCTCGCCCGCGCTGAAGAGAAAGCGGCCTTCGATCAGCGGCGAGAGCATGATGATGCCGGAGGTTAGTACGCCCTGGCGGTCTTTGAGAGCAGTCGCGACCTTCGCGGCCCTGAAGCCGCCGTAGCTTTCTCCGAGCAGATACTTCGGCGACCCCAGCCGACCGTTCTTCTGGAGGTAGAGCGCGATCACCTTTGCGATGGCCTCGGCGTCCTGGTTGACGCCGTAGAAGCTGCCGGCGACCTCGTTGTTGGCGGCCCGGCTCCACCCGGTTCCCACCGGATCGATGAAGACAAGGTCGGTAAACTGCAGCCAGCTGTCCGGATTATCCGTCAAGACCGGTGTGGTGCCCTGACCGGTCTGCGCCCCGAGTTCGAGAATGTTCGGTCCCGCCAGCCCGAGATGCAGGTAGGCCGATGCAGCGCCGGGACCGCCGTTGAATGCAAAGGTGATCGGCCGCGTTGGCCCCGTCTCCTGCACCGCATAGGACGTATAGAAAACCTTGGCCGTACGCCCACCGTCCTGCCCGAACAGGTCGATCGTTCCCGCCGTTGCCCTGTAGTTCACCGGGCCGGATGGAGTGGAGAGCGTATGTTCGGTTGCCGAATCTGCGGGAATCAGTGCGAAGATGCCCTGTTGCGGGGCTTCAGGTTGCTGGGCATTCGCACCCGAGCAGAAGGCCGCGAAGAAGACGAAAATGAAAAGGAGGCGCTGCAGGAACAAGATATCTACTCCAGGAAACTCTTCCAACGAATGTAACGCACCGCGGCAATTGTCGCCGTTCAATTGAAATTGAGGTGGGCCGCAATGCCTGCCAATCAACCGGCAGTGATCTGACCCGGCCGATCCTTCGCTACCGCTGCTCCGGCCCTGATCTGCTGGAGATGGATGTGCCGCGGTCTGACGATTTCATCGAAAGCCGCAGAAAGACCGATATAGACCATCGTGACGTTTTCGAGCTCGGAGAGGACAGCCGCCATCTCAGACTGAACATCGGCGTCCAGCCCTTCCAGGATGTCGTCCATGAACAGCCATTTCGGTTCGGTGACCAGGACGTTCGCGAGCCGGAGGCGGGCCTGATCCTCTTCGGAAAGCTTCTGGTCCCAGCGTTCCGTCAGTCCGAGTGCCGCGGTGAGCGGAGAAAGCCCCACCCGTTCGAGGGCAGCGGCAAGTCGGTCGTCGTCGAACCGCGACGGATCAAGGGGATAGACAAGCACCTCGCGCAAACTGGCGTGGGGCAGGTAAGGCGCCTGCTGCATGAACAGTATTTGTCCGGTGCGCGGGAGGGAGACCTGACCGCTTCCCCATTGCCATACGCCGGCCAGGGATTGGAACAAGAGACGGCGATCGGCCCCCGCCTCGCCGTTGATCATGACACGGTCACCGGGGGTAAATACCTCGTCGGCCGGCAGGCGAAGGCCGTGATTATGCGCTTCTCCGGGCGGCAAGGCCCACAGTTCCAACTCCTTCAGCGAAACGTTGCCGTCGTCGCTGAGCGTAAGCGTCAGGCCCCCCTGGACCGGCGCATTCTCCATGGAGACGAGGGCATGGCGGAAGGTCGAGACACGCTGCAGTGTCGCCTTCCAGTCGGCGATCTGGCGGAAGTTGTCGACGTACCAGCGCAGCGCGCCATAGACTTGGTTGAAGGCTCCGACAGTCATCATCAAGCCGCCGAACGTGAGGTTGCCGGCAAAGTAAACGGGTGCCGCGATCAGGATCGGCGCCACGATGGAAAGCCACCCGAAGCCGGCCGACACCCAGGTGAGATGCGTGTATCCGATGGCAAGCCTCCGGATCACGCCGAGCACGGTGGTTATCGCGCCTTGAACGCGCGCCCTGTCGTTCTGCTCTCCGCGGGCGAGGGTAATCGCCGTCAGGTTCTCGCTGGTGCGCATCAGTGCGAAACGCAGTTCGGCTTCCTTCGAATAGCGTTGGGCATTGAGTTCCGGAAGCCTGCGCCCGACGATGTTGCTGAGGAGGGAGGCAAGGCCTGCATAGCCGAGAGCGGCCCACACCATGTAGCCGGGAATGGAAACGGTCGTGTCGTTGAACCGGAAGCTGAAATCGCCGGAAACCGACCACAGGACGCCGATGAAGCTGACGAGCAGGATGGTGGCGTTGACGAGGCCGATAGCCAGCGACGTGGTAAGCTCGGAAAGGTTGCGGGCATCTTCGTGCAGCCGCTGGTCGGGATTGACGCCGATGCTCCGCATCTGGGCGAGCTTCAGACCGCGCTGGGGCTTCAGCCATTCGTCAACCAGGTCCCTGGAGAGACCCTCGCGCATGTAAAGCGCGGTTATCTGGTTGAGCCATGACTGGACGACTTTGAGCAGCAGCAGCGATCCGGCGATGATTGCGAACACGACGAGTTGGCGGGCGAATTCATCCACATCCCGACGCTCAAGAGCGTTGTAGAAGGGTATGTTCCACTGGTTGAGCCGATATTGCCCGTAGACCGTCGAGAGGATGATCGCCAGCAGGCTGAAAGACAGAGCCAGGATACGGTTGCGGACCGCCGTGTGCCAGAAGGCGGAAGCCATCGAGGCAAACTGCCTCGTGAATGAGAGACTCAGATCTTGCGTGTTCGCCGTCGGACCGCCGATCCCTGCTTGCTCTGCCATGCGGATGTCGTTGACCGTATTGCCTGCGATTCCTGTAGAGCTTCCTGCCGGGCGAGGGAATGACAAATATCAAACCTGTTGCAAGCATTCCTCGATCTTGCATTGAAGTCGTCGAACTAAGGACTGCAGTCGTGCGATCAATCGGATCAGATCATGTCGAAGGTTAAAAAGATGAAACGGCGTCAGACCGGCCAAGTCGAGGGTGCCCCAGGCAACCCGCGGCCAGAGGAGGATGCCGGATCGGGTCTTCGGAAGCTGTACAAGGCGTGGCGGAAGGCATCGGAAGAAGAACGTGCGGCTTTTCTCGCCGAGACGTACCCCGAACTGGCTCTGGGATTGTGCGGACCGGGAATGAATTGTCCGCCTTCACCCATTGCCAACGGTCGATACCTGCTCAGCCCAACGGTCCGGCGGATCGAACAGGTGATGATCCGCCGCGGTCTTTCGACGGAGACGCTGATGGCGGAAATCGGCTTCGAAGGTACGGGAAGGCATTTGGCGAGGGCCCTCTACAGGGGAGCTAGCCTGAGACTTGCTATCGTCGCGGCCCTTGAGGAATGGTTGCCTGAACAGGAGAGGCAGCTTGAGCAGGATATGCAAAAGCCGCATCGCCCGATCGGGCCCAGCAGATAAGTGTGATTGCAAGGTTCCGGAGCTTTCATGGCAGGACAACCGGACGGGTTCTGGTTTCCGGGAAGATGCCGTCAGACCACGGCATCGAGTGCGACCGCTGCTGGTCAACCGAGCGATCGTGAAGGCCGCGCCGACGCCGATCAGGACCGGCTCGTCATAACCTGTCTCGGCCATTCCGTGATGCAGTCTGTCGAGTGTCCCGCTCCAGCGTCTCTCGTTGACGCGCGTGACAGCTGACACGATGACAACCGGTGTGCCGGATGCCATGCCGTTCGCCAGCAGGCGGCTGCGGATCTCCCGAGCGGTACGGCCGCCCATGTAGAAGATTGTCGTCGTCCTGGCATCGGCCAATCCGCGCCAGTCGAGACCTTCCGGGAGGTGGCCGTTGCGGGCGTGGCCGGTGACGAAGCGGACGGCCTGAGCGTGATCCCGATGCGTCAGTGAAATGCCGAGACGGGCGGCCATGGCACTCGCCGCGGTGATTCCGGGCACGACCTCGACGGGAACGCCGTTCTCCCCGAGTACGGCGATTTCCTCGCCGGCGCGGCCGAAGACCATCGGATCGCCCGACTTGAGCCGCACGACGTGCTTGCCGGTCTTGGCGAGGCTCACCATCATGCGATTGATGTCTTCCTGACGGCAGCTTTCCCGGCCGCCGCGCTTGCCGACCAGTATGCGTCTGGCCTCCCGGCGCGCCAGCTCCAACACCTCGTCCGAAACCAGGGCGTCGAAGAGGATGACATCGGCGGATTGGAGCGCGCGCATGGCCTTCAGGGTCAAGTATTCCGCATCGCCCGGTCCTGCGCCGACCAGGGTCACGCGGCCAGCCGGAGGCCTTGCTGCGATTATAGCCGTATCATGGAGCAGGGTGCGGGTTGCTGCTGCGTCGGGCGCATCGCATCCCCCGAGGGCCCGGTCGGCAAACCGCTCCCAAAACAGCCGGCGGCTGGAACCGGGTGCCAGCCTTTCGTTCACGCTCTCGCGGAGAGCCTGGGCCAACGTCGCCCAGTGCTTGAGTGCGGGCGGCAGAAGCGTCTCGACCCGCCGCCGGATAGCTTGCGCAAGGATGGGTGCTGCGCCGTCGGTGGAGATCGCCACCACGACCGGGGAGCGGTTGACGATCGAGCCGAACTGGAATTGGCAGAAGGCCGGCTTGTCGATGACGTTGACCGGAACGCCGGCGGCACGCGCAGTAATGAAGAAGGCCTCGGCTTCCTCGTCGGTCTCGCAGTCCGCAACGGCCGCATTCGCAAGACAGGCCGCATCCCAGCGTCGGGAGTGATGGACATAGCGGCCCGTGTCCGGGTCGGGCGAAGAGGAATGGATCAGACTGCGGAACGTATCCGACAGTCCGGCCTCCGGGGCAAAGATATGGACCTCCGCGCCGCAGGCCGCCAGAAGCTCCGCCTTCCATGCGGCAGCGTCAGAACCGCCGGCGACCACGGCCTTCCTGCCCCGGAGGCCGAGGAAGACCGGCAGCGTTGCGAGTGCCGCCATCCGCGCGGGGGCTTGGCGGGGCGAGAGGCTCGTGTCGCTCTGCATTCCGATCACGTGGGATCTCCTAGGGATGAGCATGCTGACTGGGCCGAAAGGGTGGTCGACAGAAACGAAAAGCGACTCGTCATGCGACCTCCCGCAGTACAAGGACGAGCACGACAAAGCCCAGGACCAGTGTCGCGAGCTGCCAGAACAGCAGCGGATCGCGCTCCACAAGCGGATGCCGCGCCGTTTCCGTCAGGCGAGGGTTAGGATGCGAGAGATCGTATTCGAACTCGGAGAGGGTCTCATAGCGCCGCGCCGGGTCCGGCTCCACCGCCCTGCGGATCGCTCCTTCCACCCATGGCGGTACGTCCGGCCGGAGCTGTCGCAGGCTAGCGAACCGCAGCTTCCTTTGCTGGCGGCGCGTCGCGGTTTGGGCCACGCGGGTACCATAGGGCAGGCGGCCGGTGAGCATCTGGTAGGCGATGATGCCCAGCGAAAAGAGATCCGACTGCTCGCCGGCACTCTCGCCTGCGAAAAGCTCGGGTGCCGTGTACTGTAAGGTGCCGAGAATATCGCCGTCATCAAGATCGGGCGCCGCCTCAACCACGCCCGCGACCCAGGCGGAGCCGAGATCAATGATCTTCACCGTGCCGTTGCGGTCGATCATGACGTTTTCCGGCCGCAGGTCCTGATGGATGACCTCCTTGCGGTGCAGTGCCCTGAGTCCGGCTGCGATCTGGCCGACGATGTCGCGCATGCTATGCAGGTCCGCGCGAGGATGATCCGCCATCCACTGTGCGAGTGTCTCTCCCTCGACGTATTCGTTGACGAGGTAAAGGGACCGCCGGGGCTGAAGGGGCTCGCGGCTCCTGACTACATGGGGGCTCGTGATACGGCGCGCGACCCATTCCTCCATCGCGAAGCGGCGCAGGTAATTGTCATCTTCGCGCTTGTCGGCGGATGGGAATTTCAGCGCCACCCGGACTCCCTCGTCTCCTTCACTGGCGAGGAATATATGGCTTCGGGCGCTCGCATGGATCTGGCGGTGGATACGGTATCCTTCGAAGATGCCGTGGGCGGCCGGCGGCAATGCGGGCGGCAGCGACCCGCTGCTGCTGAAGATCGTTTCGTCGCCGTCAAGCGGCAGACCGTCGATCCGGACGATCTGGATCGTCATGTTGTCGTCGCTGTCGGCGGCGTGGGCCGCCGCGACGATCTCGTTTGCCGCAATCGACAGATCGGCGTTTCCGGCGATCGCAGCGGCGATTGCGCGTGCCGGCAGGTGGTCGTGGATGCCGTCGGTGGTCAACACGAAGACATCGCCGACTTCAATATTCAGAGAATGGTAATCGATCTCGACGGAGGGCATCAATCCAAGAGCGCGGCCTAGCGCGGCGTGGCCGGAGAATTGGGTAACCCGATGGTCTTGGGTGAGTAGTTCCAAGCTTCTGCCGGAAAGCCGCCAAATACGACTATCGCCGACATGGAAGAGATGGGCGCGGCATCCTTTGAGAACGATCGCCGAGAAGGTCGTGACATGGGCATGGTCTCGGTTCTCGACGCCCCGGCTCTGGGCGCTGAGCCATGAATTGGTCGCAGCGATGACGCGGCTTGCGGCGGTCTTCACCGTCCAGGCGTCGGAGGTGCAGTAGTAGTCGATGAGGAAGCTCTTGACCGCAGTCTCGGCAGCGATGTGTCCGACCGGGCTCGAGGAGATGCCGTCGGCGATCGCCAGCGCTATGCCCTTCATGGTCAGTACGGGATCCTGGGGAACGACGGCGCCGTGGAAGTCCTGGTTGGCGGACTTGCGACCGCAGGCCGAGGACTGGCCGAGGCTGATGGCGAAACCGGATCTTGGCAGGACCTGCAGCATATGGATTTGGTCTCCGGGTGGTCCCGCCGCGGCGGCGGGACCTGTTTGCCATCATTCGGCTGCAACGAGACGTGCAGCCGATTTTGCCCGATCCCGACGGCTGGGTGAGGTCCGGTAGTGGGTGGCGTAGATCATCCCGCCGACAAAGGTGAGCCCGCCGACCACGTTTCCGATGACTGTCGGAATCTCGTTCCAGATGAAGTAGTCCATCCATGTGAACTGGCCGCCCAGCATGATCCCCGAGGGGAAAAGGAACATGTTGACGATCGAATGCTCGAACCCGAGGTAGAAGAAGACGAGGATCGGCATCCACATGGCGATGACCTTGCCAGAGACTGAGGTGGACATCATGGCTGCCACGACGCCGGTCGAGACCATCCAGTTGCACATGACGGCCCTGATGAAGAGCGTCAGCATGCCGGAGGCCCCGGCGGCAGCATAGCCGAGCGTTCTTGCTTCCCCGATGCTGCCGATCTTCTGGCCGATCGCATCGGGTGCGTGGGAGAACCCCATGGTGAAGATCACCGCCATGAAGATCGCCGTCGTCATCGATCCTGCGAAGTTGCCAATGAAGACGAGGCCCCAGTTGCGCAACACGCCGCCGAGGGTGACGCCAGGCCGCCGCGCGATCAGCGCCAGCGGCGTCAGCGTGAAGACGCCGGTCAGAAGATCGAAGCCAAGGAGGTAGAGCATGCAGAAGCCGACCGGGAAGAGCAGCGCCCCTATCAGCGGATTGCCGGTGTTCACCGTGACGGTGATGGCGAAGGCGGCGGACAATGCAAGGATGGCACCGGCCATATAGGCGCGGATCAGGGTATCCTTGGTGGACATGAAGACCTTCGATTCCCCCGTTTCGATCATCTTCGTCGCGAATTCCTGGGGCGACACATAGGACATTGCATTCTCCTTCACCAGTCGTTGTTGTTGATGGGCAGGCAGTGATCACTCGGCCGCGGCTAGCATCAGGCTCTCAAGCGCGATCGACAGTCGGCCGTCTTCGTTGCGGACGGCGATGGTCTGCACCTCGCCCTGGTCGGCGCCGAGCGCGCGGCCGGTTTCCAGCGAGATGACCCAGTTGTGCAGCGGGCAAGTGACTGCCCGGCCATGAACGATGCCCTGGCTGAGATGGCCTCCCTTGTGCGGGCAATGGTCTTCGATGGCGAAGACCTCGTTCTCGGCTGTGCGAAAGACGGCAATCTTTCCTTGTGGGGTGCGCACGCAGCGGGCGCCGCGCAGAGGTATGTCGTCGATATGGCCGATGGTGATCCAGTTCATGGCTCTGTTCCTTGGTGTTGAATCCTTCCTCACCTGGGCGAGGGATCACTCCGCGGCCTGGGGGAGGCCGACAGTCGCCATCGGCCTGAACTCGTGCTTGTCCTTGCCGGAGACGCGTTCCGACCAGGGATCGACCTGGGCGAATTGCTGGGAGAAGACGAAGCGGTCGTAATAGGCGCGGCGCCTATCGCGATCCTCCATGATCTGCCGGCGGATCTCGCCGAGGCCGATGCGTTTCGCCCATTTGTAGATGCGCTCGAGATAGCGCCCCTGCTCGCGGTACATCTGCGTCAGCGCGACGATGTGCTCGAGCGCCTCGTCCTCCGTCCTGACGAGGCCGAGCACCTCCGTGCCCTTGATGTCGAGGCCTGCCGCGCCTGCGAAATGAATCTCGAAGCCGGAGTCGACGCAGATGACGCCGATGTCCTTGCAGGTCGCCTCGGCGCAATTGCGGGGGCAGCCGGAGACGGCCATCTTAAGCTTCGCGGGGGTCCATGAACCCCACATGAACTTCTCGATACGGATGCCGAGGCCGGTTGAATCCTGCGTACCGAAGCGGCACCAGTCGGAGCCGACGCAGGTCTTCACGGTCGGAAGCCCCTTGGCATAGGCCTGGCCGGAGACGAAGCCGGCCTTGCCTAGATCCGCCCAGACCGACGGCAGGTCTTCCTTCTCGATCCCGAGCAGGTCGATACGCTGGCCGCCGGTGACCTTCACCATCGGGATGGCGAATTTGTCCACCACGTCGGCGATCGCCCGCAGCTCCTGCGAGGACGTAACGCCTCCCCACATGCGCGGGACCACGGAGTAGGTGCCGTCTTTCTGTATGTTGGCGTGGACGCGTTCGTTGATGAAGCGGGACTGGTAGTCGTCGGCATATTCGTCCGGCCAATCACAGACGAGATAGTAGTTGAGGGCGGGCCGACACTTGGCGCAGCCGCAGGAGGTTTTCCACTCCAGCTCCTGCATGACGGCAGGGATCGTCTTCAATTCCTTGGCCTTGATGAGGCGGCGCACGTCATCATGGCCGAAATCGGTGCAGGGGCACATGGGTGTGACGGCGGCGGGATTGTACCGGTCGCCGAGCGTCAGCGTCATAAGCTGCTCGACCAGCCCCGTGCAGGTGCCGCAGGAGGCGGATGCCTTCGTGTGTGCGCGAACCTCCTCCAGCGTTGTCAGGCCCTTGACGACGATCGTTCCGGTGATCTTGCCCTTGCAGATGCCGTTGCAGCCGCAGATTTCCGCGTCGTCCGGAAGGGCTGCAACCGCGGGCAGCGGATCAAGTGGTGAGCCGCCCTGGTATGCCTGGCCGAAGATCAGCGTATCCCGCATCGCGGAAATGTCGGTCCCCTTCTTCTTCAGGTCGTTGAACCAGGCGCCGTCGGCCGTCTCGCCGTAGAGCACCGTGCCGATGATGCGGTTGTCCTTGATGACGAGCCGTTTGTAGACGCCAGCGGCCGCGTCGCGCAGCACGATCTCCTGCCGATCGCCGCCGTCGGCAAAATCTCCCAGCGAATAGAGGTCGATGCCGGTGACCTTCAGCTTGGTCGGCGTGTCGGAATGGACGAAGGCGGGACTGCGGTCGCCGGCGAGCTGGGAGGCGGCAACACGCGCCATTTCATAGAGCGGTGCCACGAGGCCGTAGACCTGTCCCGCCACTTCGGCGCATTCGCCGACTGCCAGAATGTCGCCGTCGGATGTCTGCATGCCGGCGTCGACGACGATGCCGCGATTGACGGCAAGGCCGGCTTCCCTGGCGAGAGCGATATTGGGACGGATGCCGACGGCCATCACGACCAGCGAGGCGTCGATGACGCGCCCGTCCTCCAGCTCGATGCCTTCCACGCGGCCTTCCCCGACGATCGCCTTGGTATTCGCCTTGCAGACGACCTTGATGCCGCGTTCCTCAACCGCCTTCTGCAGGAGATTGCCTGCGGCGGGATCGAGCTGGCGCTCCATCAGGGTCGGCATGACATGCAGGACGGTGACATCCATGCCGCGCTGCGCAAGGCCCGCCGCCGCTTCGAGACCCAGCAGGCCGCCGCCGATCACCACAACCTTTTCGCGGGATTGCGCCGCGAGCAGCATGGCGTTGACGTCGTCGAGGTCGCGATAGGTGATGACGCCCGGCAGATCCTTGCCGGGGAGGGGAAGGATGAATGGCACGGATCCCGTGGCGATCACCAGTTTGTCGTAGGCTTCGGTGACGCCGTGGTCGGAGGTGACGGTTTTGGCAATGCGATCGATCGCAACGATCCGATGGCCCTTGTAGAGGGTGATGCCGTGGTCGATGTACCAGCCGTCGCCATGGATGACGATCTGCTCATAGGTCATCTCGCCGGACAGCACCGGCGAGAGCATGATGCGGTCGTAATTGACCCGTGGCTCGGCGTTGAAGATCGTCACCTCATGGCGGCCCGGCGCCAGCTCGAAAAGATGTTCGAGCATGCGGCCCGGAGCCATGCCGTTGCCGATGATGACGAGTTTCTCTCTCTTATGGGTCATGCGTCGTTCCCTCGATCGGATCGGGACGGTGAAAAATGAAAAAACGCCGCTCGGTGATCGCGTCTCGGAACAACCCGGACTGCAAAGACCTTGCGACGTCGATGTCTGTTAGGAGCGCCCTGCTGTGGCGCATGAGCGCCGGTCGCCGTTGACCGGTGCACCAGAAGAAAAGCAAGCGGTGTGCCAAGTTGCCATAATGGACTTAGCGCTCTGATTTTCCTGAACTTAAATTCGCACTAAGCGCATGCCTAGTTGAAGATGAAAACGTTGGCGGCGTGTGTTTTAGGCGCGGAGCTGTTGCGACTGCGGACAATTTGAGCAGGCCGGAGCGGAGAGAAGCTGCTGGCCCTGGGTGCGATGCCGCCTGCTCAGGCTTCGTCTGTCGCGGAAAGCAGATGCTTCCGCACGACTGGAAACGACGTCAGATATTCCTCTAACCGCTTCGGGTCGAAGACGTGCCCGTCCATGAAGCGATCCTCCGGCTCGGCACCCTCGATCTTCCAGTCGCCGTCGATCGGTGCTGCGGTGTCGCCGAGGGCCGCGCGAAAGATGTCGGGCCGGTAGGCGGAGGCTGCTGCCCGTGCGCCCTGCGCCGAATAGCTCGCCTGCCCCCAGCGGATCATCTGGCTGTAGATCCAAAGCGCCTGGCTCGGACGCGGGTAGCCGGCATGATCGGCGTGGAAGCGGAAGTAGTTGCGGATGACCCGGCGGTTGCCGGTGGCGTCGAGACTGAATTCGCCGGCCAGTACGCGACGGATGATATCGACGGGAGCGCCGATATGCCGGGGGTCCGCGAGCGCCTCGGCCAGCCGGTCGTGGTTTTCCGGCTTGTCGCACCATCGGGCCGCCGCATCGAGAGCCACGATCAGGCGGGCGACCGTTTCCGGATGCGTCTCCGCCCAATCAGGCCGCATGCCGATCACCTTTTCGGGTGCGGAGGGCCAGATGTCCTGCTTGGCGGCCACGATCCGCCCGACGCCCCGTTCGGAGGCGACCATGTTCCACGGGGCGCCGACGCAGAAGCCGTCGATCGCACCCGCTTCCAAGGCATCGGACGTGAGCGGCGGCGGTACCACCACCAGTTTCACGTCCCGGTCCGGATCGATCCCGCCGGCGGCCAGCCAATATCGGAATTCGTAATTGTGGGAAGAGAACGGATAGGTCATGCCGAGCGTCGGCGTCGGCTCCCCCGCCTCCCGCATCCGCGCAAGGACGACCGCCAGCGCCTTTGCGTGATCGAGAGCGCCTGCATCCTCCGGAAGGGTGCCTGTCTCCTGCATGCGGCGGAACAGACGGATCGACAGTGTGATCGCATTGCCGCCGCGGCCGAGCGAATAGGGGGTGATGGTGGGCGAGGGATTCGAGCCGAGGCCGAGCATGGAGGCGACCGGCATGGGCGAGAGCATGTGGGCGATATCGAACTGACGGAAGGCGAGACGATCGCGGACATTGGCCCAAGAGACATCGCGAACCAGATCGAGCGTCAGCCCCTCCTTCCGCGCAAAGCCGAACTCGGCCGCCGCAACCAGGACAGAGGCGTCCACGAGCGGGATGAACCCTGCCCGCAGGGTCTTCGGGCCTGCCGAACCCATTCTCGCTGGGGCTGTGCCTTCCCCTCTTGTCCGCGGCGGTGCTGCCATCATGTTCATTCCACTGTCCTCTGGATCGGCCTACGGCCCATCTGACATCAGAAGCCCCGCTGCCGTGACCCCGCTCTGCGCGATCTCGGCCATCTTCTTCTTCTCGTTCATCGCCGACTGGCGCAGGAGGGCAAAGGCCTCGTCCTCGGAAAGGCCCTTCATTTTCATCAGGATTCCCTTGGCACGCTCGACGACCTTGCGTTCCTCCAGCGCGGTGCGGGCCTCGGTCAGTTCCCGCTGCAGGCGGCTGAACGCGTTGAAGCGGCTGACGGCCATGTCGAGAATGGACTTCACCCGCTCCTTCTTCAGGCCGTCGACCACATAGGCCGAGACACCGGCCTCCACCGCGGCTTCGATGGACGCCGTGTCGGACCGGTCGACGAACATGGCGATCGGCCGGCTGACAGTGCGCGTCAGCTGGAACAGGTGCTCCATCATGTCCCGGTTGGGATTCTCGATATCGATGATGATGACGTCCGGCTTCTGCGTCTCGATGAGGCGGGCAACGCCGTAGATGTCGTGGATGACGGTGACGTGGCTGTGCCCGGCCTCCCGCAGGCCTTCCTCGATGATGGAGGCGCGGATGGCGTTCTCGTCAATGACCAGGATCGTCAGGTCAGCCTGCTGCATGCGCCATTGATGACGCAGTGCAACAACAATGGCAAGCGGAATAGCCTAAAAATAGTGCCGATGAGATATTTGACTAAAAAATGTACAAATCAGTCGCTCAGCCGCTTCGATTCGGCCTCGCGTACCGCTTCGTCATGAGACCAGCAGGAGTCGAATGCCAGATCGGCGAGGCGCGTCATCTCATCCTCCGCCGTGGATGCAGCAGGGCGCGAACGTACCCGATTGACGGGGAATTGATAAATGGTGGCTGATACGCGCTCTACATTCGGAGTCATCAGTGTCTTCCTTGCAGCGGTATTCGGACGCAATCCCTAGCACAGATTTTACGCATCTGCATCTATAATGATCATATGGCAGGGCTCTCAGCGCCGCGATGTCTTCGATCGGGTGCAAGACGGCAACGTCTCATCCTCGGAGAGGTTCCGCCGCCGGCCAGCCGGGCCAAGCCGCCCCGTGCGCTCGATAGATCAAGATCTTAGATCGCGATTGCCCAACCTGCGCGCCTCCTGAAATGCACGAAATTTGACCGCCGAACCGCTTTGCTCGTCAATCTGGCACGCGGCATGCATTAGGGAGAACATCCACCGGTCGATGGCGCCTGACGTGCCGAGGAGGCCGGGCGGTGCTCACTGTCGCAGCATCATCTTAAGAGAGAGTCCGATGACAAAATACAAGCTCGAGTACATTTGGCTTGATGGCTACACCCCCGTCCCGAACCTGCGCGGCAAGACGCAGATCAAGGAGTTAGACGCCTTCCCGACGCTCGAGCAGCTGCCGCTCTGGGGCTTCGACGGATCCTCGACGATGCAGGCTGAAGGCCACAGCTCCGATTGCGTTCTGAAGCCGGTCGCCCTCTATCCCGACCCCGCCCGCACCAACGGTGTGCTGGTGATGTGTGAAGTCATGATGCCGGACGGCGTCATGCCGCATCCGTCCAACAGCCGCGCCACCGTGCTGGATGACGAAGATGCCTGGTTCGGCTTCGAGCAGGAATATTTCTTCTACGAGAGCGGCCGCCCCCTCGGCTTCCCGGAACAGGGTTTCCCGGCACCGCAAGGTCCGTACTACACCGGCGTCGGCTACAAGAATGTCGGCTCGATCG
>JAEWKX010000316.1 GCA_023393575.1 Pseudomonadota bacterium | reverse complement strand
ATCACATACCTATCGGCTTGACCTTGCGACCTACCGCGGCGGGCGCCGGCAACCGCGGGGCTTCTTCGTGCGCCGGCTTTCATCGGAGGTCGACGCGGATGCCGTCAACCGGATCTACTCCTCCCGCGGCATGGTTCCGGTGCGCGCCGACTTCTTCTGGTCCAACCGGGACAACCGCTCGATCACCTACCTCGTCGCGGAAGACGAGAATACGGGGGAAGTGATCGGGACCGTGACGGGCATCGACCATCGCCGCGCGTTTGACGATCCCGAGCGCGGATCATCCCTCTGGTGCCTGGCCGTCGATCCGCAGGCCCGCCATGCCGGGGTCGGCGAGGCGCTGGTCCGGCGCCTTGCCGAGCATTTCAAGGCGAGGGGGGCGGCCTTCATGGACCTGTCGGTCCTGCACGACAACGACCAGGCCATCGGGCTCTACGAGAAGCTGCATTTCAGGCGCATCACCGCTTTTGCCGTGAAGCGCAAGAATTCCATCAACGAGCGGCTCTATGCCAACCCGCTGGAGGAATACGACGTCCTCAACCCCTATGCGCGCCTGATCGTCGACGAGGCACGGCGGCGGGGGATCCATGTGGATATCACAGATGCAGAGGGAGGTTTCGTCCGACTGACCCAGGGAGGCCGTTCCGTCCGCTGCCGCGAAAGCCTGTCCGAACTCACCTCAAGCGTCGCCATGTCCATCTGCGACGACAAGGCTGTGACACGCCGCGTTGTCGAGCGGGCGGGACTGAGCGTGCCGGAGCAGATGACCGCCAACGATGACGAGGCGAAGCTGGCAGCCTTCCTCGAACAGCACGGCAGGGTCGGCGTCAAACCGGCTCGAGGCGAACAGGGCCGGGGGGTGGCAGTCGGGATCGAAGAACTCGGGGCGATGAAGCGGGCCATCGCGGAAGCAAGGGAGGTCTGCGACAGGGTCCTTGTCGAAGCCTGCTTCGACGGAGAAGACCTTCGCCTCGTTGTCATCGATTTCAAGCTGGTCGCCGCTGCGGTTCGCCGCCCGCCCCATGTGGTCGGCGACGGGCAGCGGACGGTTCGTGATCTCATCGAGGCCCTGTCGCGGCGGCGCGCCGCAGCCACCGGCGGCGAAAGCACGATACCGATCGACGGCGAGACCGAGCGCTGCCTGAAGCTCGACGGCCTGACGCTGGAAAGCGTCCTGGAAGAAGGCCGTGAGGCCATGGTGAGAAAGGCGGCCAATCTCCATACCGGCGGCTCCATTCACGATGTCACCGGGATCGTTCATCCTCGTCTGGTGGAAGCCGCAATCACGGCTGCACGGGCAATCGACATACCGGTGGTCGGGATCGACTTCATGGTCCGCGATGCCACCGAGCCCGACTATGTGTTCATAGAAGCGAACGAGCGGCCGGGCCTGGCCAACCATGAGCCCCAGCCGACGGCGGAACGGTTCCTCGACCTTCTGTTTCCGACCTCGGGCCACCGCTCGGCAAGCCTTGCGCTCGGCAAGATGTAGAGACCATGACGATCAACATCGACGAAGGCTATCTCATCAGGCAGTTGAAGGCGCTGCTGGCGATCCCCAGTCCCACCGGCTATACGGACGAGATCGTCCACCATTGCTCCAGGGAATTGGAGCGTTTGGGACTGCGGCCGGAGCTGACCCGGCGCGGCGCGATCCGGGCCATCCGCCAGGGAAGCCGGCGGCAGGGCGCCCGAGCCATGGTCTCGCACCTCGATACCCTCGGAGCGCAGGTCAAGGCCGTGAAGGAGAACGGGCGGTTGGAACTGGTGCCGATCGGCCATTGGTCGGCACGGTTTGCCGAAGGTGCCAGGGTCACCATCTTCAGTGGCACAGGGAGTTTCCGTGGCACGATCCTGCCGCTCAAGGCATCCGGGCACACGTTCAACGAGGAGGTGGATACGCTACCCGTCGGCTGGCCCAACGTGGAGCTTCGGATTGACGCCGTCGCGGCGTCACGTGCCGACACCCTTTCGCTGGGCATCGATATCGGCGACATCGTGGCCGTCGATCCCAGTCCCGAATTTCTGGATAACGGCTTCATCAACTCCCGCCATCTCGACGACAAGGCGGGAGTGGCGATCACGCTTGCAGCAATCGAGGCACTGGAGCGGACGGGCGCGGCAACGCCAGTGGACACGCACTGGCTCTTCACGATCGCCGAAGAAGTCGGCGTCGGGGCTTCGTCCATCCTGACGGGAGACGTCGCCTCGATGCTCACCATCGATAACGGGACCAGCGCACCGGGGCAGAACTCCTCCGAATTCGGGGTGACCATCGCGATGGCCGACCAGTCCGGCCCGTTCGACTATCACCTCACCAAGAAGCTGGTGGATCTTTGCCGGACGGAGGACATTCCGTTCCAGAAGGACGTCTTCCGCTACTACCGCTCGGATTCCGCCTCCGCGATCGAAGCGGGTCACGACGTGCGCACCGCGCTCGCCACGTTCGGCATCGATGCGTCGCACGGATACGAGCGCATCCATACCCATGCCCTCATATCCGTTGCCCGTCTCGTCGCCGCCTTTGCAATCAGCCCGGTCGAGATCGAGCGGGATGCCCGCGAGATCTCCGGTGTCGAGGGCTTTACGCACCAACCGACCGAGGAGGCAAACAATCCGCCGCCCGAGGAGGTCGGATCGGCCTGACGGAACGAAGGCACGAACGCGGGCTCCACTTTCCGGTCACGGCTAACCCGAATCCGCTTTCGGCCGCTCGGAGGCAACAGCCGCCACGATGCGGGCGAAGAGGGAACTGCCGGCCAATTCCTCGATCGGAAGACGCAGCTTCAACCGCCAGTTCGGATAGGCGTCGGACGTCCCCGGAACATTCGTCGCCCGGTCCTCACCGACCAGATCGGCAAGACGCAACGCCACCATCAGACTCGGGGAGCGGGCCAGAAGTCGATGCAGGGCAACGAAAACCT
>JAEWKX010000338.1 GCA_023393575.1 Pseudomonadota bacterium | reverse complement strand
GCGACGATCACGTCGCCTGCTTCGACCGCGGCTCCGGCGCAAACGATCGGGATGTTGACCGAGCCGAGGGTCTCCTTCACCGTGCCCTGTGCGGAGATCGCCTTCGACCAGACGGGAAAACCCATCGCCGTCAGATCGCGAATGTCACGGACGCCGGCGTCGATAATCAGACCGCGACATCCGCGCGCCTTGGCGGAGGTGGCAAGCAGGTCGCCGAAATAGCCGTTGTCGCAGGGCGATGTCGGGGCGAGCACGAGGATATCTCCCTCCCGCAACTGCTCGATCGCGACATGCACCATCCAGTTGTCTCCCGGAGGGGCCGAGATGGTCACCGCCGAACCGGCGACCTGGGCGCCGGAATAGATCGGCCGCATGTATGAGGCAAGGCAGCCCCGGCGGCCCTGCGCCTCGTGAACCGTCGCCACGCCGGCCGCCGCGAGACGATCGATGACCAAGGGGTCGGCGCGCTCTATGTTCTGAACGACGACAGCCATCTCAGTGCTCCTTCTTAATCGACGGTGTGCCATGGGTGTGGAAAGTCTCGATCGTCTTGAGGCCCCAGGCCTGGCCTTTCCTGCGGTCGGCCTCGGTCCAGACGACGGTCTCCCAGTCGGGCTGCAGGATCAGGCGGGCACCGGCGTTGGCAAGTTCGACGCGGTTGCCGGCGGGCTCCCAGACATAGAGGAAGAAGGTTCCCTGGATCGCATGCTTGTGCGGCCCGGTTTCGATGTGCACGCCGTTCTGCAGAAAGACATCGGCGGCGCGAAGGATGTCCTCGCGCTGGTCGGTGGCATAGGTCACGTGATGCAGCCGGCCGACACCGCCACCATGTTCTTCCGTGCAGGCCAGGTCGTAGGTCTTGTTGTTTACGGTGAACCAGCAGCCGCCGATGCGGCCGTTGTCGAGCTGGATCATCTCCGTGACACGCGAGCCGAGGCAGGTTTGCATGAAGCGGCGGAATTCGGAAACATCGGACGACAGGAGGTTCAGGTGGTCGAGGCGGCGCGGCGCGGCGCCGGTAAAGGCGGATGCGGTGTTCTTCAGGGCCGGCACGTCCTCTCCGGTTGCCTGGTATTTTACCGTCTCCCAATAGATCTCGAAGATGTGGCCGAAGGGGTCCTCGAACCGGAAGGCCCTGCCATGGGAAGGGTCGCCGTCGATCCAGCCATGCACCTTGTATCCCGATGCTTCGACAGCCTTCACGCGTCGCTCCAGAGCCTGGGGGCTGGAGGCGCGGTACGCTATGTGCCCGACGCCCGTCGTATGCGACCGTGTCAGCTTGAGCGAGCAGTATTCATAGTCGTCCCACGCCCGCAGATAGGCGGAGTTTTCGTCCCGGCCGGAAAGCTTGAGGCCATAGACGCGGGTGAAGAAGTCGAGGCTTTCCTCGAACTTGTCGGTGTACATCTCGACATGTGCGAGATGGGCTATGTCGTGGCAGAGTTCCATCACCACCCCCGTCACAGTTCATCGACGGTACGGGGAAAGATCGACTGAAAGCCTTCCGCATACTTGCAGTCGCGACCACCCGACTGTCCGCCGGAATTGCGCTTGAAGTGGTTGGCGCGGTTGATCGCGACGCGGGTGTAGTATTCCCAAAGATGCTCCTGGCCTTCCATGCACTCGATGGCAGCCCGCTTCTTTGCCCAGACGGGGGTGATGTCGAGGAAGGTATCCGGCTTCCAGCCCATCTGCTCCGTCTGGTGCGGCTCGAACAGATAGAGCTGGGGAGCGCCCAGGACCTTCTGCCCAGGATTGTGCCCCCATGCCTGGGCGATCATCCGGCATTCGAGCGCCACCTGCGTGGCGTACATGTGGTCGGTGTTGTAGGGGTCGTACTGGGAGTGGCTGAGCATGAAGCGTGGCTGGACCTTGCGGATCACCTCCACCAGATCGTTTTTGTTGTCGCGGGTCAGTTCCAGCGGATAGTCGCCGAGGTCCATGCAGACGAGGTCATGGACGCCCAGTGCTTCGGCTGCTCGCTCCGATTCCGACCGGCGGGCGCTCTTCACGCGGTCGAGGGTGATGCCCTCCTGCTTCCAGAGCTTGGCGCTCTCGCCGCGTTCTCCGAAGGAGAGGCACACCACCGTCACGTTGTAACCGAGTTCGGCGTGAAGCGCGATCGCGCCGCCGCACCGCCAAACAAAGTCGGCCGCATGGGCGCTGATTACCAAAGCTGTCTTATTGTCCGCCGGCATGGATACCTCCCGCAATTTTTCTCAGGTTAGGCTTGTTCCGTCGGCCTATCCAGATCAAATGGAAAGACCGCCGATCATTATAACTATTTGCTATAGATGCTGGATTTGAGCGCTTCTGTTTGCGAGAGTTGCCTGTCAACGGAGGAAGAGGCAAATGGCTGATACAGCGGCAGAGTGTCCGAAGATTGCGTTCGTCGGTTTCGGCGAAGCAGGCCATGCGATCGCAGGGGGATGGGAGCCGTCCGCCATACCGCGTGTCTGCGCCTACGATGTGAAGCTCCGCGACGAAACGGCGGCGGGCCCGATTCTTCGCCGCTGTGCGGATGCCGGTGTCGAGGCGATCCGTGACCCGCGCGAAGCTCTCGCGGAAGCCTGTGTGATCTTCAGCCTCGTGACGGCGGACCAGGCGCTGGAGGCGGCCCGCTCCGTCGCGTCCCATCTTCTCCCCGGTGCCTACTGGCTCGACTGCAATTCCTGTGCACCGCAGACGAAGCAGAAGGCGGCGGAGGTGATCGAGGCGGCCGGTGCACGGTATGTCGATGTCGCGGTGATGGCGCCGGTCTATCCGAAACGCCACCAGGTGCCGCTCCTGCTGGCCGGTCCCCATGCGGAAGAGGCGGCCCGCCTGCTCGAACGGCTGGACATGCGCCCGAAGATAACCGGAACCAAGATCGGCGATGCCTCCAGCGTCAAGATGCTCCGCTCGGTCATCATCAAGGGTCTCGAGGCGCTGACCGCGGAGTGCCTTCTGGC
>JAEWKX010000416.1 GCA_023393575.1 Pseudomonadota bacterium | reverse complement strand
GCGGTGTTGATGCCGACGACCTGGCCATTGAGGTTGAAGGTCGGGCCACCCGAGTTACCGCGGTTCACGGCCGCATCGACCTGCAGGTAATCGTCATAGGGGCCGGAGCCGATATCGCGGCCGCGGGCGGAGATGATGCCCGCCGTCACCGATCCGCCGAGGCCGAACGGGTTCCCGACCGCGACGACCCAGTCGCCGACCCGCACCTTGGCGTCATCCGCGAAGTTGACGTAGGTGAACGTGCGGTTGGCGTCGACCTTGAGCACGGCAAGGTCGGTGCGGCTGTCCTTGCCGATCAGCTTTGCATCGAGCTCGGTGCCGTCGTCGAGCACCACCGTGTAGGCGGCGCCGTCGGCGACGACGTGGTTGTTGGTGACGAGGTAGCCATCCTCCGAAATGAAGAAGCCGGACCCCTGGGACGTCGGGCGCAGGTGGCGCGGTCCGCTCCGCTCGCCCCGTTCGCCGTGCTCACGGTCCGGGCCGCCGCGGAACTGCGGGCCGCCGAATTCACGGAAGAACCGCTTGAGGGGATGGTCGTTCGGCAGGTCTTCGAAACCCTGGCCGCCGAAATTGAAGGAGAAATTGCTGTTGTCGCTCGCCGTCTGCGTCTCGGACTGGACACGCACGGAAACGACGGCCGGGGAAACGGCGGAAACGACGTCGGCGAAGCTCGGAGCCTGCGGCGCCTCGACCTTGACGGGGTCGGCAAACGACTCGATGACCTGCCCCGGAATACCGGTCGACAGCATCACCGCAGCCAGGCCGGCGACCGTGGAGGTCTTCAGGACCGTCTTCAGCGAGGGCCGTCCAATTTTGCTGTTCAGCATCGTGAGTACCTTCTTCTCTTCACTGTGACTGGTTCCGGGATACCCCGGAAGGCGGTGGATGCGAAGAGATATAGGGGGGCTCACCTTAACTGCAGGTGGCGGAAGGATGAAAAGTTCGTAATGTTGCCGCCGGCCGCTACCGCTTGTCGAGGATCTCGTCGAGGCGGGCCTGCTCCTCCGGTGTCAGGGGCGCGGGCGTGCGCGCCCGCAGGCGCCCGCGCGCCATCAGCACGAGCACCAGCGCCCCGCCCAGGAGCAGCACCGCCGGTGCAATCCACAAAAGCAGGGTCCGGACGGAGAACCGCGGCTTCAGCAGCACAAATTCGCCGTAGCGGGAGACGACATAGTCGATCACCTCCTCGTCCGTATCGCCGTCCTGAAGCCGCTCGCGGACGAGCACCCTGAGATCACGGGCGAGTTCGGCATTGGAATCGTCGATCGGCTGGTTCTGGCAGACCATGCAGCGGAGGTTGGCGGAAAGATTCCTGGCCCTCTCCTCGAGCACGGGATCGTCTAGCACCTCGTCCGGATTGACGGCCAGCGCAGGTAGGGCATTGAACACCAGCATGGCCGCGAGGAGAAGCTTCCGGATCATTCAGCGGCCTCCATCGCCGGCCGGACCGGCCGGGCCTTGCGCCTCGGCGCCCCCACGCGAAGCCGTCGATCGGAGAGCGACACGAAGCCGCCGAACATCATGATCAGGCTGCCGCTCCAGATGCAGAGGATGAAGGGCTTCCACCAGATGCGCACCACCATGCCGCCGCCGGTGATCGGGTCGCCGAGCGACACGTAAAGCTGGCTGAAGCCGAAGGTGACGATGCCCGCTTCCGTGGTCGGCATCCGTCGCGCCGTGTAGAGGCGCTTGGACGACCATGTGTCGGCGACCACCACGCCACCCTCGCTGATGGTGAAGTGCCCACGTTCCTCGGTGAAGTTCGGACCGACAGCTTCGCGCATGCCGTCGAAGACGAGCGAATAGCCGCCGGCCTCCGCCGTCATACCCTGCTTCATCTCGATGACCGTCTCCGTTTCATAGGTGGTCACCATGATGACGCCGAGCACCGTCACGCCGAGGCCGAAATGGGCAAGCGCCGTGCCGAAGGCGGACCGCGGCAGGCCGGTCAGCCGCCGCCATGCCACGCCGAAGGGCAGCTTGCCGAAGTTTGCCCGGTACCAGAGGTCGGCCAGCGCCCCGAACATGCCCCAGAAGGCGATCGCGATACCGAAGACGGCCATCACCGGCCCGCCGTTCTCGATGTAATAGAGCAGGAGGCCGACGACGAGCGCGAGACCGGCCGCGCCGTAGAGCCGCTGCATGGCGCCCAGCAGATCGCCCCGCTTCCAGGCCAGCATCGGCCCGAACGGCACGGCGATGAGAAGCGGGATCATCAGCAGGCCGAAGGTCATGTTGAAGAACGGCGCGCCGACGGAGATCTTCTCGCCGGTCAGCGTTTCCAGCACCAGCGGATAGAGCGTGCCGATCAGGATCGTCGCGGTGGCAACCGTCAGGATAAGGTTGTTGAGGACCAGCGCACCCTCCCGCGAGATCGGCGCGAACAGGCCGCCCGCCTTCAGCATCGGCGCCCGCCAGGCGAACAGCGCGAAGGCACCGCCGATGAACAGCATCAGGATCGCCAGGATGAAGATGCCCCGCGTCGGGTCGGTCGCGAAGGCATGTACCGAGGTCAGCACGCCCGAGCGGACGAGGAAGGTGCCGAGCAGCGACAGCGAGAAGGTCATGATGGCGAGCAGCACCGTCCAGATCTTCAGTGCCTCGCGTTTTTCCATCACCAACGCCGAGTGCAGCAGCGCGGTGCCGGCGAGCCAGGGCATGAAGGAGGCGTTCTCGACCGGGTCCCAGAACCACCAGCCGCCCCAGCCGAGTTCGTAATAGGCCCAGTAGGAGCCCATGGCGATGCCGGCGGTCAGGAAGGTCCAGGCGGCGAGCGTCCAGGGCCGCACCCAGCGCGCCCAGGCCGCATCGATGCGGCCTTCCATCAGCGCCGCGACGGCGAAGGAGAAGCAGACGTAAAAGCCGACATAACCGAGATAAAGCAGCGGCGGATGCACCGCGAGACCTGGATCCTGCAGGATCGGGTTGAGGTCCTGCCCCTCCGCCGGTGCCGGGTTGAGGCGCAGGAAGGGGTTCGATGTCAGCAGGATGAACAGGGTGAAGGCGGTCGTGATCCAGGCTTGCGCGGCCAGCACGTTGGCCCTCAGTGTATCGGGGAGGTTGCGTCCGAAGAAGGCGACGAGAGCGCTGAAGAAGACGAGGATCAGCAGCCACAGCATCATGGAGCCTTCGTGATTGCCCCATACGCCGGAGAACTTGTAGACCACCGGTATCATGGAATGGGAGTTCTCCCAGACGTTCTTCAGCGAGAAGTCGGAAACCACGTAGGCCCAGGTCAGTGCCGAGAAGGAAAACAGCACCAGCAGGAACATCACGATCGAGCCGACCGGCGCGAGCGCCATTAGGGACGCGTCGTTGCGC
>JAEWKX010000312.1 GCA_023393575.1 Pseudomonadota bacterium | reverse complement strand
GGGAAAGGGCGTATTCGCGTCACGGGTACAGCCGGCAACGTTCTCGACCTGCGGGCGGAGATAGAATCGCTGCCGGCCAGCCTCATCAACACCTTCGTACCGGCACTGAACGCAGCCGGCTCCATCTCGGGAACCATTGAGGCGGAAGGGTCTCTCTCTGCCCCCGCCATACGCTACGACCTCGAATGGTCGGAGGCGCAGCTCCAACAGACCCGGCAGGCCGGACTGGGGCCAATACGGCTACAGGCCACCGGCCGCTTCTCCGACCGTATCCTCGCCCTGGAGACCACCCGGTTGTCAGGGTCGGACGGCCTCGATGTCAGCGCATCGGGGCGCGTGATCCTCAATGAGGGCGGTCCTCCCGCGCTCGATCTCGACGCAACCGCAAACTCGGTTCCCGCCAGCCTCGCCAACGCCTTCGTTCCCGGTCTCGGTGCACGCGGCACCATCACGGGCACGGTGACCGCGACCGGCAGTCCACAAGCCCCGGCCGTCCATTATGACCTGACATGGGCCGATGCAGCCCTGGCGCAGACGACATCGGTCGGCCTCTCCAGCTTGCAGGTAAGGGCAAGCGGCGAATATCGTGACAATGCCGTGACCATCGAGACGAGCCTCTCCGGCCAGAGCAGCCTGTCGCTGTCCGGCGGCGGCACGGTTGCGCTTCAAGGCGAAAGAGCATTGGATCTTCGCTTCGACGGTCAAATCCCCTTCGCCATACTTGCAGGACAACTGGCGGACCAGGGGTTCGTGCTGGAAGGAACGGGCACGGTCGATCTCGCAATCGGCGGCACCGCTGCTGCTCCGTCGATCACCGGATCGGCCTCCACCTCTGGCGCCCGGCTGATCGACGTCCGGCGGAACCTGGCGATCCAGGAACTCGTCGCCAGTGTCAATTTTACCGGCACCGAAGCGAATATCTCCAGCCTTTCGGGCAACCTCTCGACCGGCGGCCGCATATCCGCAAGCGGTACGGTCGGGATTACACCGGGCTCCGGCTTTCCGGCCGATCTTTCCATCATCCTCGCCGACGCAACCTATGTCGACGGCACGCTCTTCACCGCCACCGCAAGCGGAAACCTCACCATCATGGGCCCGCTGACGGCCGGACCTGTTCTTGGTGGACGCCTTACATTGTCCGAAGCATCCATCACCGTGCCGGCACGACTGCCGACCTCGCTGACCGAGATCGAGATCCGTCATCGCCACCCTCCGCCGGAGGTGGTCCGGCAGGTCGAGGAACTGGCGCCGGAACAGGTCTCGGGAACATCGACACCGCTGGCGCTAGACATTCAGGTGAGTGCTCCCAGCGGGATTTTCGTCCGCGGGCGCGGCATCGACGCCGAACTGGGCGGCGATCTGGCAATCGCCGGCACCGCCGTCGCACCCCAGGTCTCGGGTGGGTTCGAGATGCGCCGCGGCCGCATCATCATCCTGACGAAACGTCTGGATTTCACGTCGGGCGAGATTACATTCGGCGGCGGCTTGATACCGGTCCTTGATCTCGAAGCGACGACCACGTCGGCGCAAACCGCTATTACCGTGAACGTCGCCGGCGTCGCCAACGACCCGGACATCTCTTTCTCGTCCTCTCCCGCATTGCCACAGGACGAGGTTCTGGCCCGGCTGATCTTCGGTCAGTCGATGTCGCGCCTTTCGCCGCTGCAGATCGCACAGCTTGCCGATGCCGTCAGCCAGTTGGCGGGTGACGGATCGACGTCGCTTCTGGAGACACTGCGCAGCAATCTCGGCGTGGACGACCTCGACATCAACACCGACGACACCGGCCAGACCACCGTGTCAGTCGGACGCTACCTCAACAAGCGCACCTATCTGCAGCTGGAGCAGGGTGGTGCCGAGGGGGCACGGGCAACCATCAACCTCGATGTCGGACGCGGGGTAAAGCTGAAGGCGGGAGCCGGTACCGAAGGCGGCACCGCGGGAATCTTCTACGAGCGGGAATACTGACCGACACCGGTAACGACCTTCCGTTCGCGCGAGGATCCGTTCCCGGGAGGGCAGAAGCATTTGTGGAGGCCGATTTAGATTTATTCAACGATCTCGACATAAGGTGGCACTACCGCACCACGACACGAAGCGCGTAGCAGGAGCCGCGTCAGCTTCCGGCCCGGCTCCACGGTGCTGCGTCGAGCGTCGCCTTGCTCCAGGCACCGGAGAGTTGGGAAGACATTGATGACCACGATGAACACATCTGCAAACTACGGCGGCGAGACGCTGGAAATTATCGCATTTCGCCTTCACGATCAGGAATTCTGCGTCAAGACCACGACGATCCGCGAGATTCGCGGCTGGGCGCCATCAACCCCGATTCCGCATGCCCCATCGGACGTGATCGGCGTCATGAACCTTCGCGGCTCCGTCATCCCGATCATCGATCTTGCCCAAAAGCTCGGCATGAAGAGCGCAGTTGCCACCGAGCGCAGCGCGATCGTCGTCGCCGAGGTCCATAACATGGTGATCGGAATGCTCGTCGATCAGGTCTCCGACATCCTTACGATCCCGTCGAACCAGGTTCAGCCCGTTCCGGAAATTTCGGCCTCGTTCGACAAGTCCTTCTCCGAAGGCATCATCGCCAACGAGAACGGCATGATCTGCTTCCTGAACCTTTCGAAGATGTTCAAGGGAACCGAAGTCGAGGATCTTGCCGCGTGACTTCCATTCGTCGCGGAAACGCAGATGCCGTCCGAACCCATCGGACGGCATCTTTTTTTGCGTAACGGCAAAGCTATTGGATCAGCCGAAGATCGCTAGGCTGCTCTTCAGTGTCACCCAGAAGCCCCAGAGAAGCGGGACGCCGACGACGGCCCATGCCGCGACAGCAGCACCGTCGAACCCGCCTTTGCCGATACCGAAGGATCCGGTCGGTCCGGCAGTCGCCGCCGCCGTCTTCGCCTGTAGCGATGCCACCTCCTCCTCGGACATGAACCACTTGTCGGAAAGCGGCTTGATGAAAGCGTTCGCGATGAACCCAAGCGCCAGCATGCCGGCGAGGATGTACATCGTCCCGCTATAGAGGGCCGGCCCCGGCGCCACGCCGGCGGCGATCTGGGCCTCGCGGATATAGTTGACGACGACCGGCCCGACGATCCCCGCGGTGGCCCATGCCGTCAGCAGCCGGCCGTGGATTGCCCCCACGAACTGGGTTCCGAAGATGTCTGCCAGATAGGCCGGAACCGTCGAGAAGCCGCCGCCATACATCGACAGGATGACGCCGAAGGCAAGCACGAACAGCGCCTTGCTGCCCATGTCGGCCAATGTCGGCGCCGCCGCATAGAGAACGATGCCGATGATGAAGAAAGCATAGTAGGTGTTCTTGCGCCCGATCTTGTCGGAGAGCGACGCCCAGAAGAAACGTCCGCCGATGTTGAAGAGCGACAGGAGACCGGCGAATCCTGCGGCGATTGCGGCAATCTGCGCCTTCTGACCCGCATCGAGCTGCGAGAAGGTGAGGTCCGGAAGCCCGATCAGCGAACCGGCGAAAATCTCCTGGAGCATCGGTGAGGCCATGCCGATGACCCCGATGCCGGCCGAGACGTTGAGGCAAAGTGCCGCCCATATAAGCCAGAACTGCGGTGTCCTGTGCGCATCGCGCAGATGGACATGCCGGGTGGTAATCATTGTGTTCTTGGCCGACGGCGGCGTCCAACCCTCCGGGCGCCAACCGGCTGGAGGAATGCGATAGCCGAACGCCCCGCCGAGCATGAAGGCGAAGTAGACGATCGCCATGGTGACGAAGGTCTGCCAGACGCCGACGGACGTATCGGTCCTGAAATAGGTCATCAGGATGTTGGCCAGAGGCGCTCCGATCATCGCGCCGCCACCGAATCCCATGATCGCCATTCCGGTCGCCATGCCGCGACGGTCCGGAAACCACTTGATCAGGGTGGAAACCGGAGAGATGTAACCGAGGCCGAGACCGATGCCGCCGATCACGCCGGCGCCGAGCCACATAAGCCACAACTGGTGGGTCACGACGCCCACGGCTGCCAGGAGCATGCCGCCACACCAGCAGCACGCGGATACGAAGCCCGCCTTGCGGGGTCCGACTCGCTCCAGCCACCCGCCCCAGATCGCTGCGGAGCAGCCAAGCAGGACAAAGAACAGCGTGTAAATCCAGCCGAGATCCGCAACGCGCCAATTGCAACTGGTGGTGAAGAGCGCACCGATAAGGTTCATCTCCGCGCAGCCCGGCGGCGTGTTGGCGCCGAGCGCCCGCGACAGGGGCAGCCAGAATACGCTGAACCCGTAAGCCATGCCGATGCACAGATGGATCGCGAGCGCCGCCGGCGGGACGAGCCACCGGTTAAAGCCAGCCTTGGCGATAATGCGTTCTCTATCGAGTATGCCGGG